>NZ_LGSU01000975.1 GCF_002260545.1 Hydrocoleum sp. CS-953
TTTTAAGGCTCGTTCAATATTTAGCATTCTTCTGGCCAATTTCTGCTTGAACCATTTTACCTTATTTCCCAACAACTCTAATATAATTCTGTCGTCCTCATACAATGGTTAGGGGCGAATGCCATTCGCCCCTACCATAAGGACTCTTATCTTTAAAATACTGAATAACACCGATGCTACCGAATTTGATATGATGAAGAAACTGTGGTTAATTTGGGTGTTTATGACTAGAAAACGTTTAATTATTGAAATGGGAATGGGTGTAGATCAACATGGCCAGGAGCCAACAGTAGCAGCAGCTAGAGCTGTCAGAAATGCCATTGCCCATAATGCTTTGCCTGGTGTATGGGAGGTAGCAGGTTTAAGTCATCCTAATGAAATGATTGTAGAAGTACAGGTGGCTGTACCTTACCCGGAACAGGTGCGGGTAGAAGAGGTTTTGGCTGTATTGCCTTTTGGCCAGAAAAGTATAAGTGTCGAAGATGGGGGAATGGTAATGCAGGGTCGAGCAATTCCTGAATTAGAAGATAAAAATGATGAGATGTTAATTGCAGTGGCTGCAGTGACTGTATTTGTTCCTCAATAAAGATAGGACACGATCAAAAAAAAAATCTGCTATGAGTTACTACAAAGCACACAGCAGATATATAAATCACTTAGTTGAGGTTACTATAACTTAGTTGAAATTCACAATTACTATTATTAATGATTTTTAACAAAAAAAACCTCAATTTTGCCAATCTTTACCAAATCTTTAAATAACAAGGTAAGATTGATAAAGATTTGATGAAGATGACTATATAATTTTTCGGAAGTATTTTAGCAAATACTATNAATTCACAATTACTATTATTAATGATTTTTAACAAAAAAAACCTCAATTTTGCCAATCTTTACCAAATCTTTAAATAACAAGGTAAGATTGATAAAGATTTGATGAAGATGACTATATAATTGATATTTATTCGAGCAAAGACAATTATATTTTCTGCTATAATATAAATATTTTTTCTGTAACAAAAAATAGTTAAATAATTGTATCTCCAGTAGTATCATATTAAATCCGGTACTATTGCTCTAATTTAGATATTGTAGGGGCGAATGGCCATTAGCTACGCACAACTTTCCTATCGGAATGCTCCGCAAACATGTCGGCTCAAGCGCCGAAACGTTTTATATGTCGCGTAGCGTTAACGGAGTTGTGCGATAGCAAAACGCCCCTACAGGGGTAAGGATGGAAGATAATTGACAAATATTTGGCAATGATTGAACATGGAATATTGTTTTATACAAAATCAAGTAGATTTGATATCAGTCATCTGAGGACAAAGGAAACTTGGAGCCTATTCTAGTTGTTTGTAGATAAATCTTTTTTAAAGTATTAATATCCCTAGATGAAATAGGGGGAGGTTCTGCCACCTGAGAATAATACATAACATCAGTTTTTTCAGGACTATGACCCCAAATACCCAAAGCATGACCAAACTCGTGACGAGCAGCAGCAGGTAAATATTTACCTACTTGCATAGGGCTCAAGGAAATCACGAAATTATGAAATAAAATTCCATTCTCATCTTGATATAACTGATAGCGAGTTTCTGCCGAACGCGCTCTTAGTTTTCCTGGTCTTAAGGGAGGTCGTTTATTAAAAATTTTAATATCAGCAATTTCTGGGTTGTCTACCACTTGCAAAGGTAAATAAATATTCCATTCCCAAATAGCATCTACTACAGTCTTAACCCATTGACTAGACCGAGACTCATCATTATCAGAAGATTCCACATAAACCTTAATAGGAAACTGCGACCAAATTAGATAACCTACATCCTGAACTTCAATTTGATCAAAATAATCATCACTATTATTGGAGTCTTGCCATTCTACCAAAGTTTCTGGTAGAGGATAAGATTTCAGAGGTGGCAAGTCTTGAGAAGTAACTGCCGTCGTTGGAGTTGAAAACAAAAAATAGAAAGCTATTATCCAAATAGCAAAACCGCAAAAAAAGAAACGCAAATAAACGGATACTATTCTGTTAATAAACATTATACCAAGCTTGATAAGTGTTTGTTAAAAATGGTAGGGACGTTTTGCTGACGCAAAGCTCCGCTTTTCATATCGGCGACAGCCGAAGTGCGTAATTAGGAGCATTCCAGAACGGAAAGTTGTGCGCCAGCAAAACGCTGCACAACATGTTTGCGGAGCATTCCGGAACGGAAAACGCATTTTTGCCTGTGCAACGTCCCTAGAAAAGAAGGAAGAATTTTAAAAAAAAAACTGTAGGGGTTTGGTCTCCAAATCCAATTTTCCCTAGGGTTTGGAAACCAAACTCCTACCCTCAAATATTATAACCTAACCTTTACTAACCCATAAACAAAGGTTGGCAGCATTAATTAAAAATTCAACTACCAACCTTTTCAATTTTGCCTTAGTTTTGATTGAGCGATTAATTTACGCTTCAGATGCAGTTTCAGTTTCAGCTTCAGCTTCCACAGCTTCAACATCCTCAGATTCTTGCATCATTGCTAGAGTTTTAGCCTTGTCTAACTTAAACACCAAAATACCCAAAGGAGGCAAACACAAATCCAAAGACTGTGGATGATCGTGGTAGTACCAATCATCAGTCCACTTACCACCTAAATTACCCATATTGCTGCCACCATAATTACCAGCATCGCTATTAAATATTTCAGTATAGAACCCTGGTTCAGGTACACCGATGCGATAATGACTATGGGGTTGAGGAGTAAAATTACAAACCGCTACCACAAAATCTTTCCCATCTTTAGCACGACGAATAAACGAGACCACACTATGATTATTATCACTACAATCTATCCACTGGAAACCTTCCTCAGTACAATCTTGTTCATACAAAGCAGGTTGAGAACGATAGAGCTGATTCACATCCCGGAAAAATCGTTTCATCCCTTGGTGAGCATCATGTTGGAGCAAATGCCATTCTAAATCGCCCCAAACATCCCATTCACCCCATTGAGGAAACTCCATCCCCATAAACATAGTTTTCTTACCAGGGTGAGTAAACATATAAGCAAATAACGCCCGGACATTAGCAAACTTCTGCCAATCATCCCCTGGCATTTTACCCAACATATTACTCTTACAATGTACCACCTCATCGTGAGACAGAGCTAACATATAGTTCTCACTATGGTGATACCAAATACTGAAAGTAACATTATTCTGGTGGAACTGTCGGAACCAAGGGTCCATTTCAAAATAGTCGAGCATATCGTGCATCCAACCCATGTTCCACTTGAGGTTGAAACCCAAACCACCAACATAAGTAGGCCAAGTTACCATTGGCCAGGCAGTAGATTCTTCTGCAATACAAAGAACACCAGGATAATAACCGAAAATCAAATGATTAACTTGACGGAGGAAATCAGCAGCTTCGATATATTCTACGCCTCCGTATTGGTTAGCAATCCATGCACCATCCTCTCTCAAATAGTTGAGGTAGACCATAGAAGCAACCGCATCTACCCTAAAACCATCAATATGATACTTTTCAAACCAGAAAAGGGCATTTGAAACTAGGAAGTTACGGACTTCATTACGACCATAGTCAAATACTAAAGTACCCCATTGCTTGTGTTCACCTTTGCGGGGGTCTGGATGTTCATAGAGGTGAGTACCATCAAAGAAAGCCAAACCATGTCCATCTTTGGGAAAATGTCCTGGTACCCAGTCTACAATTACGCCAATACCATTTTCATGGCATTTATCCACAAAATACATGAAGTCTTCAGCATTACCATAGCGAGAGGTAGGAGCAAAAAATCCTGTAACCTGATAACCCCAAGAACCATCAAAAGGATGCTCTGCCACAGGTAACATTTCGATGTGGGTATAGCCCAAATCTTTAACGTAGGAAACCAGACGGTCTGCTAATTCTCGGTAGGTAAGAAAACGAGCATCTGGTTTAAGTTCCGAGACTTGCACTACACGCTCGGTTTCCCCATTAGGCAGTTTAGCTGGTTCGGCAGAAGCAGCGTGAATCCAAGAACCCAAGTGACATTCATAGACAGAAATGGGTTGAGTCAGAGGGTCAGTATGGCGACGTTTCTCCATCCATTCTTGGTCGTTCCAAGTATAGGAGTCTAGGTCAACAACAATAGAAGCTGTTTTGGGCCTTACTTCCTGTTGATATCCATAAGGGTCACTTTTTTCATAGATGTGTCCTTCCCAGTTTTTAACCTCATACTTATAATGTTCTCCAGGGCCAATATCAGGAATAAATAGTTCCCAAACTCCTGTATGTCCTTTCCGCATTTGGTGTTTACGACCATCCCAATGGTTAAAGTCTCCTAAAATTGAAACATTACGAGCATTGGGTGCCCAAACAGCAAAGTAGACTCCTTTGACTCCGTTAATTTCGGCAATATGTGCCCCTAATTTTTCGTAGATGCGGTGATGATTTCCTTCTCCAAATAGTTGGAGGTCGAAGTCTGTAAGTTTCGCAGAGCGGAAAGCGTAGGGGTCATAGATGACTCGTTCGTGTTCTCCTTCTTTGATTTTAAGTTGATAGTTGGCCAGTTCCGTGGTGTCGATTACACATTCAAAGAAATGAGGGTCATGGACTGACTGCATTGAGTATTCTTTCCGGTCTATCGGAGAGATCACTGAGACAGCTTCGGCATTTGGTTGGTAGGCTCGGATTACTGTCATAGCTTTGCCATCTTTTTCTATCTGATGGGCACCGAGGACTTCAAAGGGGTCATGATGATGGTTCCAAACTATTTGGTTAACTTGGTCTGCAGAAATTGTCATTTTTGTCAATATATTTTTGTTAACAATTAATTAAGAATGCCACAATATGGGGAAAATATGCTAGTCGATGATGCCCAACTAGGATAAATTCTCCAAATATTTGGTTGTACAGAGCTGATGGTCATTTCAGTTAGCCTCCTCCGGAGGAACTGCGCAATTCAGTTAGCCTCTTGCCTCCTGCGGAGGAGCTGCGCTAACAGAGGANTTTGTCAATATATTTTTGTTAACAATTAATTAAGAATGCCACAATATGGGGAAAATATGCTAGTCGATGATGCCCAACTAGGATAAATTCTCCAAATATTTGGTTGTACAGAGCTGATGGTCATTTCAGTTAGCCTCCTCCGGAGGAACTGCGCAATTCAGTTAGCCTCTTGCCTCCTGCGGAGGAGCTGCGCTAACAGAGGAACTGCCTCTTGCCTCCTCCGGAGGAGCTGCGCTAACAGAGGAGCTTCGCTAACGTTAACAGTTATCAGTACCTCAGGCTGTTTGCGCAGCATGACAAACGGAAACCCAGAGGCTTGAAATACCGCTTTTTCATTCCCTTAAAAGGGAAGACTTGAGACCTGATTTTTTGGTCAAGAGGTGAAACAAGAGTTCAACTGTCACCTTTTTACCATGACAAGTGCTTCTGAAACGATTAATAGTTATGAAACGAAGTCTTTCGTTTCATCGGATTAACATAAGTATACAAATATACAGCTCTAGAGAGTTAAATGAGTCATAAGTCAGGAATTAGGAGCCAGCAGTCAATAACTACAGAATGATATAGTCTATCATTTCTGTTTATGTTTTGCTTCCTTTGATGCGAATTCAAAAGTTCTCAAATAGTTCAGTTGGTGTAAAATAAATTTCCTAGTTGAGAGAAGTAAAATCCAAGAGATGGTAGGGAAGATGTATAATTAATTTGGTATAGCTACTTAGTAATCCTAAATAGATTATTATCAATTAAATAATAAATAAACTGCTATAT
>NZ_LGSU01000976.1 GCF_002260545.1 Hydrocoleum sp. CS-953
GAACTTACCCAAAGCTACAATATATAGAGTTCAAAAACTATAACGTTATAGTTTTTCACGCTATATATCTAGTCTGGTGTCTAAGTGCTAATTAATATTGTGTGTTGGGTTAAGGTAACGAAACCCAACCTACAAATACTATCTAAAGATAAACTATTATCTCGATGGTAAATTTTGGAAAATACCTCTAC
Organism: Hydrocoleum sp. CS-953; assembly: GCF_002260545.1. Taxonomy (GTDB): domain Bacteria; phylum Cyanobacteriota; class Cyanobacteriia; order Cyanobacteriales; family Microcoleaceae; genus Trichodesmium. The sequence continues at coordinate 192 of NZ_LGSU01000976.1, forward strand.
CTCCTCCATTTATAGGTGTAGGTGAGATACGACCACCTCCTCCAGCACTAGGTTGAGAACCTCCTCTCATCCCTCCACCATTATCAAGTCCACGACTAGGGTCAGCAAATTCTGAGTTTGACACATTGGGGGACATAGTAAAATCTGAACCAGGTACAGTTCCTCTACCCATTGGGTCTCCTGTGCCACCTAGAGCATCATTTAAAAAAGTATTAGAAAAGCCACTGAAGGCATTATCAGCATCTAATCTTCTTTCTTCCTCAAAAAAAGGTACCTTAATTTTCCGTTCAGCAGGTTTGCTATTATCTTCTTCTTGAGCATTAGCAGTAGNCATTGGGGGACATAGTAAAATCTGAACCAGGTACAGTTCCTCTACCCATTGGGTCTCCTGTGCCACCTAGAGCATCATTTAAAAAAGTATTAGAAAAGCCACTGAAGGCATTATCAGCATCTAATCTTCTTTCTTCCTCAAAAAAAGGTACCTTAATTTTCCGTTCAGCAGGTTTGCTATTATCTTCTTCTTGAGCATTAGCAGTAGATATTAAGTTAAGGAAGAAGAAAGAAGGAAGAAGTAAGAAGAAAGGCAGGACTAGAATTTTTAACAGAGATAGACGGATGATTAATTTTAGTTGTTCTAAATTTTCTTTTTGTCGGTAATTTTTTTCTAGCATTATTAACTCCTAAAAACGGTTTTTAGTTGCACTTCAACGCCCCAAATATCTTTATTCATAAATAATGGGGTTGAGAGCTATACTACGAGGATTAATTTTTTTAGTTTGTAGTTGGGCTTCAACGCCCCAAATATATTTATTAAAAATGGGGTTAGAGCTATACTACGAGGATTAATTTTTTTTAGGTTTGTAGTTGGGCTTCAGCGCCAAATATATTTATTAAAAATGGGGCTAGAGCTATACTACGAGCATTGTTTAAAAACGGAAAGTTGTCCGTAAAACTCCAATGACAATTGTTTCATTATCTTCATTATGTTCTGGATTTGTTACTACAAAAAATCCAGGAGTAATTGTGATATTATCGCTCAATTTATATCTGTAAAAAGTTTCAATGTGATAGGAGGTATCCTCATCTTCTTGAATACCATTATCTCCATCTACTAATTTTAAAGGTTTACCAAATAATACGGCAAATAAATCTCCTTCCCGACCAAAAGGGTCAGACATCCCCACAGAAAATAAATAAGTATTAGAAGTGGCATGAGCATCAGAATTAATATAATTTGTAAATACCCATCCTCCCCAAGCAGCTAGAGTTATTTTTTGCCAAACTCGCCATTGCACTGTACCACCGACGGCGTTAATATTGGCAGGTCTGCTTAAACCTCCAGAAGTATCAGCATTTAAACTACCCGTAAAGGTATCTAGAAAACCATCTTCTGAATAAGCATTTATATAGGTAACGCCAGTTAAGACATTATCAAACGGTACAGTTAAAAATTGGACTCCTGTAGCACTGTGACCCGCATCAGTAATACCACCTTGTCCAGTAGGGCCATTACCAGGATTTTCACTATCCCGCGTACCGTAGGCAACTTGTAAACGTACTTTGTCGGTAATTAACCAGTCAAAACCTAAACCGGAGTCTAGTCTACCTATTTTAAATAGGGGACTGGAGTCGGTAAACCGAGAAATGGAACCACGACCCGCATCAAAATAAGGGGAGTTAGCTGTCAGGATGCTATTTAAGCTAAAGTTGACAGGTCGGAATGTGAAAACTACGCGATCGCCAAAAGCTGGAAAACGATATTCTAACTTAAATATTTGAAAATCATCATCTGTGTCTGTTTGGTAAGAGAGGATAGCCATATCTGTATTAAATGACTGCTGACCTGCAAAACTCAAATCTCTAAAGTTTGCCGAACCTAACTCTACTCGCAAGCGGTCTTTTCCTGTAAAAGTTGTGGCGGTTTGCAGTCGGACTAGATAATTAAAAATTGTATTTTCGTCCCCGCCTCCACGTCCACGAGCATTTTCTACATCTTCTCCACCAAAACCGTTGGCTAAACCAAATATTACTTCTCCACCAAATATAGTAGTTGTACCATTAAATCTATTGAATTCTAGTTCGGCAGTCCGAGCTTCTAGGGCATCCATTCGTCCACGGAGCGCTGCTAACTCTGGGGCAAATTCTTCGACTAAACGTTGAACTTTGGCCATATCCTCGCGAGTGGCTAAATCTGTTGTGGATATTTCAATTAGTTCTGTCATTCTGTCTAAGCAAGCGTTTAACCCGGCCGCAAATTCGAGGCGGTTCATGGCACGGTTGCCTCTATAGGTGCCATCTGGATATCCTGCTATACAGCCGTAACGTTCTACTAATGATTGTAATGCTTGAAATGCCCAGTCAGTAGGTTGGATATCTGATAGTTGGGATACGGAGTTTACTTGCTCTAGTACGGAGAGGTCGTCGTATTCATCTAATGCTTGTGCTAGTTCTAGAGGTTTTGCTTGAACTTTTGTAAAGACCGATTTGGGGTAAGTTAGNGTGCCATCTGGATATCCTGCTATACAGCCGTAACGTTCTACTAATGATTGTAATGCTTGAAATGCCCAGTCAGTAGGTTGGATATCTGATAGTTGGGATACGGAGTTTACTTGCTCTAGTACGGAGAGGTCGTCGTATTCATCTAATGCTTGTGCTAGTTCTAGAGGTTTTGCTTGAACTTTTGTAAAGACCGATTTGGGGTAAGTTAGTCCTTGTGATATTGGTGGTGATAGTAGATGGGGAAGGGATTTATTTTGTGGTTCAAATTCTGTGGAGTTTATCTGTGTTAATCCGGTTGCGGATTTTGCTAATGTTACAGGAATTGATAAAATAAATACTGAACTTAAAGTTAATAAAAGTTTACCATTCACTTGATTAGTCCTCACATCAACAGTATATTTACTTAACTTGTGTACCTCTTGCTTATACTTAGAGGTCAACATATAATAAGGTAAGATGGTAGTATAAGCAATTTCAATTAGTTAGTTCTACGGAAAAAGTTTGGGAAATCTGTGTATTTGCCAAAATACTTAAAGGAGACCTAATAGCAAAGATGAGTTGGTTCACAATTAATTAGATTTAGATGAGGATTAGAGACTGTTTATCAACAAAACTTTAAGCCCTTGTTGTAGTGGCGTGACACACCTAAAATGTTGCAATAGTAGGGGTGGGTTTTCCCGTTAAATTAATGAGTTTTCACCTAAAATTAGATAAACCCGCCCCCAATTATGTAACGCATCATTTTAGCTTTGTCGGTCTAGTAGGGTAGGTTAGGCGGGGATATAACTGTAATTTTTCGTGGTTTAAGATACGCCGTAACCCAGCAAATAGCAAAATTTTTCCCTTAAGATTTACTTGATAAATACTTTCTTAGTATTGAGTGTTAATTCATTTATATTCAGTATTAAGTATAAATAAGTATAAAGTTATGAGGTAATTATTAATTGTTAATTGTTAATTATTGAAGGAGGTATTAATTTATGGGTTATTGGGTTAAATGTCTAGGGGTTATTACTACTGCTTTAGTTTTGAGTTTCCCCACTATTGAAGAATTAGCTCAAGGAGGAAAATTAAAAAATTCTCCTGGATTTGCACAGGATATTTCTTATAGTCAATCTAACAGTCAATCTAAAATAGATAGGTTATTGAAAGAGGGAGCAGCATATTATCAAGACTGGGAATTTGAAAAAGCATTAGAAAAGTTTCAGCAAGTATTAAAAATGCGGCGAGAAATGGGTAACTTAGAAGCAGAAGCTCGCGCTCTTTTCTATGTAGGGGTAATTTATGATAAATTAGGTGAAGGAGAGAAAGTTTTAGATTCCTATTGGGAAGTTATGGGAGTAGCTGAAGAAGCAAGTAGTCAAGAAGAATTTGAAAAGATTAGTAAATACTTATGTAGGAGTAGTGGAGGAAAAACATTCTTAACGAGTGAAGAGAAAGTTAATCCTATTAAATATTGCCAGGGAATAAAAACAATTGAAGAAGATTCTGGTAGTGTAACTCTTTTATTTGATGAAGATGAAAAAGAAGAATAATTTTCTATCAGAAAAAATAGTTTTAATTGTAAGTTTAGTTGAGGAAACTTTAGCACAGCGACTTTGTTGAGTTTCACTATCGTTATATAAAAAAAAGAGGTTCAAAGCCTTCCCTTTTAAGGGGATGAAAGATAAAAGTTAATTATTTCAAGCCTCTAGGTTTCCGTTTGTCATGCTGCACAAAAAGCCAGAGGTTACTGTTTCGCTGCGCGACATGAAAAGCGTTTGCGTAGCATTCCGCAGGAAAGGAAAGCTCCTCCGTAGGAGGCTAACTGAGAACTAATAACTGTTTAGCTAACGCACAACTTCGTTAACGCTGCGCGACATGGAAAGCGGAGCATTCCCTATAGGAAAAAACGCAGTTACGACCATAGGAGGCTAACTGAGAACTGAAATTACCCAACCTAAATTAGTGCTGTTTATCTGAATAATTAACCCAAATTTACGCCAAGACTTTGTTGAGTTTAACTATCGTTCTCCCCAAAATAAAGATGTTCAAAGCCTCCCCTTTCTAATGGGGATGAAAAAATAAAAGTTGATTATTTCAAGCCTCTAGGTTTCCGTTTGTCATACTGCATAAAAAGCCAGAGGTTACTGAGAACTGAGAACTGAAATTACCTAACCTAAATTAATGCTAAAAGAATTTTTTTTCTTTTTTATCGATAAATAAAAAAACTTTATACGTTGATTTTTCGGTAAGTTTTAGCATATAGCATTTTCAAATGAGATGTAAATCTAGATTGAGTCTTTTCCTAGTCAAAAAATTCTGTCTTGAGTATGCATTAAACCTTGTCTAAAACTACTATTCTATTTAATGCTGTTTTCCCTTCTTTACCCAATAATTAATAATTAAATAATTAAATAATTCAGGTTGAAAGCCTCCCCAATNGATTGAGTCTTTTCCTAGTCAAAAAATTCTGTCTTGAGTATGCATTAAACCTTGTCTAAAACTACTATTCTATTTAATGCTGTTTTCCCTTCTTTACCCAATAATTAATAATTAAATAATTAAATAATTCAGGTTGAAAGCCTCCCCAATAAAGAGGAATAAAGTAGTCCTTTGCGGAGCATTCCGTAGGATGGGATGAATGGGTTACCTAACTATATCCAATCTCCTCTCAAGAAATAAATTTTTTCCTTTTAGTCAATCCTCTTCCTTTGAGGGAGAGGTAATTATCAATTATCCGTTATCCATTATCAATTAATAAATATTCCCTATTCCCTGTTCCTTAAAATTGAGTCTTTTCCTAGTCAAAAAATTCTGTATTGAGTATCCATTAAACCTTGTGTAAAGCTACTATTCTATTTAATGCTGTTTTCCCTTCTTTACCCAATAATTAATAATTAAATAATTAAATAATTCAGGTTGAAAGCCTCCCCAATAAAGAGAAATAAAGTAGTCCTTTGTGGAGCATTCCGTAGGATGGGATGGATAGGTTACCTAACTATANTTCTATTTAATGCTGTTTTCCCTTCTTTACCCAATAATTAATAATTAAATAATTAAATAATTCAGGTTGAAAGCCTCCCCAATAAAGAG
>NZ_LGSU01000977.1 GCF_002260545.1 Hydrocoleum sp. CS-953
AAATTACCTCTGATTCATCGAAATCATCACTGTAATTACAAAACCATCCAAGACATTATTACCGTTGTCGATGGTCTCCCAGTCAGCAACTACAGGACTACCAAAGAAAGGGTTGGGGTGGCCGACAACTCGACAACCAGGAACTAAAGCGCAAGCACCAGGAGTGTTTCTCTCTCCAACACCAAGCAAGTCCCGGTTTGGTATTGGTCCGCTAGCAAAGGTATTCAGGTCTACCTGAGTGGCATCCCATTGAATTGCTGTTTCAGTTGATTCCACGACTTGACCACCGTTGGTAAATAGTTGATTTCCTGGTAGGGGGTCTGCATCTGGACCATTAGGGCGACCGTTACGATCGACTCCTGCACCCGCAAAAGTGGGAGCTGCACCATCGGTAACAAAACTATTTGTTCCTTCGGTGAGGGCAATACGAACCCCGGAAGCAGGTTGGTTGGACCAGTTGAGAACTTCAAAGGCGAGTTGAAATTTATCTCCTTCTGGATCGTCTTCCACAGCTTTAATATCAGTAAACCGGAAGCAGAAGACTGGAGGTAATAGGGTTTGAGGTGGTGGTGCAGGTGGTGGATCTGCTAGAGCAGCTTTAACTCCGACACCAAAACTAGAGGCGATCGCTGCTAAAATTGCTTTGGTTAAATTTGTTAGGTGGCGTCTTTGATAATTTGTTTGATTACCCATAATTACTTCGATAATGAACACAACGGTGAGTTTTTGAGATATCTAAGAAAAATTTCTTATTTGTCAGCAATTCGCGAAGGTATACTAAATAAATAGGACTGCTTAAATATTCAAATTTAAGATAGTCAGGACTTACGCATGAGGTAGGAAAAACTAGGATTTGAGATTGCTATCCGTTCCGGACTGCTTCGCAAACCCTGTCGGTCGCAATGACGAAAATATTTTGTACTGCGTAAGTCCTAATAGTAATACCTCGGTAAAAATGCGGTTGCTAGTCATCTCATTTATGAGTATAGGATAGATAAATCAAAGTATTGTCGAAGATCGACAGTAAAGATAGACNCCCTGTCGGTCGCAATGACGAAAATATTTTGTACTGCGTAAGTCCTAATAGTAATACCTCGGTAAAAATGCGGTTGCTAGTCATCTCATTTATGAGTATAGGATAGATAAATCAAAGTATTGTCGAAGATCGACAGTAAAGATAGACAACTTTTTGACAAGTTAGCAAAAGCAGTTGTAGCAATATATTCAGCCTAAATTAAGTGAAAATCGACAAAAGTATTTTTCAACTTTGTTGATTTTCAACAAAAAAAAATGGTTCTGTTGCAAAAAAGAAGAATTAGTGTATGCAACTCTGTTCATATTTATGACTTCAAGTCACAGACAAAAAACAGTAGGGACGTTCCATGGAACGTCCCTACTGTGGTCTACCGTGCAGGAAAACCGCTTTCAACAATTAATAATTAATAATTGCCTCTTCGGTACTTTGATATTTTTCACAGCGAAAATTACTTCAAAGCTAATAGGGAGAAGGCAAATACATCAACTTTTTTGCTGAAGTACCGATAATTATAAATTAGCTAATTTAGTATTACTTACCACTACAATATTTAGCATCTGCTTCATCCCATTTTCCTTGAATAAGTATGCTAGCTAAATCAAATAATTCAGTGAGATTAGCTTTAGATTTACATATTCTTTGATGAGAATTACCATCATTTTCTATGTATGTAACTCCTAGAACATATCTAAGTTGATTATCTTTAGGTTGACCCATAATAATTGATAATTCAGGAGGAATTGGAAAAAATAAGATGTTACTTGGAACATCATATACATAGTTTTCTGTTTGGATAGGTAACTCTACATCTGCTGAATTTCTACTAAATTCACCATTCTCAGAATAGTAGTTCATTTGCATTTTATTAGCAGCATTTATCTTAATTGTTGGTTCAACTTCTTTTGCTTTATTTGCTTGATTTAAAAAAGATGGAAGAGCGATGGCTGACAAAATTCCAATAATAATAATGACTACTAATAACTCGATTAAAGTAAATCCACGATTATTATTTTGTTTGTTTAAAAGTTGTAAAAGTTTGAGAGATAAGTTATTCATGCTTCCCCTGATTTAAAAAGTAAATTGACAATTTATTTAAGGCTTCATCCATTAAGTTTGCTGCCGGATGTTCGGCAACAATACCTCTTAATATTCTCATGGATGACTTGACAGCTTCTTGATTTTCAACTGTAAAAAATTCTTTCATTTTTGTCAAAATATCCACTTGTTTTAAAGCTTCTATTTTGTCTGCTGAAGTTAACCAAGTTTCGGCTTCAATAGCTAACCTTAATTCGGCTAAAGTTTCGGCAAAGTTAGGCTGATTAATTCCATATAAACTTTGCCATGTTGGAGGTATTTCTGCGGAATTTTGACAAATAACTGGCAACCAAGTCGCACCAGGAAATTTATCTTCTAAATATTCTAATTTTTCCCTAGCTTGTCGCACGGAAATAGATAAAGATTTACCACTAGAAAATAATTGGAGAAAATGCTTTAAAAATTCCTGGGCGACTAAATCTGCAACAGGTTCTCGCATAACAATAATTGCGGGAATATGTAAGCGAGCAAGTTGTTGAGCTAGACCTAAACCATCGCAAGAATTAAAGATGGCTAATTGTAATCCTTTTTTAATGGCTGCTGTTAGAGCATTTTCTAATTCCTCAATTGTCATTTTGATGTGGTTGTCTAAGTAAAAATATCCGGTACTTAGATCGGCTTCACTTTCACTATGACCGGAAAAACAAATAATATCCCAACCTTTTTCATCCCATAATTTTTGATCTAATTCTTGGGGGTTTGGTTTGACTAAAGAAACAGTTTTTACCACCTCCTTTGGCAGACTTTCTAAATATTTTTTATCTGCTTCAATATTTAGTCCTTTGTCATCTCCAAATATTGCTAAGATGCGGATTTTTTCCCTAGCAATATTTAGCTTTTCGACTCGGTTAGCTTCTGGCAAAACTATGGCAGTTTCGGCAAACTGATAATTGGAGAGAAAATTCCATAGGTGCCAGGGAATGTGCTGCATTAAAACATCTTCTGATTGGATAATTAGTCGAACTTTGTCTGAGGGGTTAAATTTAGTTCGTAGTTCTTTTTCGATGCGGTTAAAATCTGAAGTATTTAACCAGTTGTTGAGGAGAGGTTGCAATTCTTTTTCTAATTCCCGAATCTGAATAATTATTTTCTGAGCTTCTTTTTCCATATCTTTTTTGGAAAAATTTGTTGTCTGCTCTTTCTTCATTTTGATTCTAGGAAGCAAGCCTAAATTTCGATATAATTGTCTTAATTGTTTATATTTTTGACTCCAGTTTTGATAGAGTTGAGGAATTTCTGAATTTGCGGGTAAGCTACTGGAAAAAGAAATTGGTAAATGATGAGCGTCTGACCAAATATTAGCTCTAATAACTGGAAAACCTGTGGCAAAGTTTCCTCCTTCAAAGTTGAGAGTAACTAATTTTTCTCTGGCAGTGACAGGAGCAGAATTTTGGGTTTTTAATATCTGATTCATCAGGAATATTTGATATTCATTTTGCTCCGTTCGTTGACGATATAGAGTAATTTTTTTTTCTGTTTTTGCCAGATCTTGCTGATATTTTTCTTCTAGCACTCTGACATTTTCATCATAGAATTCCATAAACTCCCGATGGATTTTTTCCTTCTCAGTTTCTGGGGGTACATCTATTCTAATTACTACTACTCCATCACCTTTATTTTCCATGCCTTGAATTTTCATGGGGATGCCTTGGTTTTCCACTTGTACTTGTTGGAAGGATGACATAAAAGCTTTGGCATCTACTCCATTTCGGAAAATTAAATCTACAGTATTTAAGACTTCTTTGAATAATTTTGTAAAGTCTCCTTCTTGGAAATATCCACTACTAGGGCGACGCTCTCTATCATCTGTTTCTGGTTTGGCTTCTTCTAATAAATAGATATATTTTGATTCAACATTATCGAGGATAGTTGTATGGTCGATATTCCAACCTTCTAAACAAGTTCCTGACATTTGAGCGGTGGTAAAGTTAGTAGCTATTGCTAATGTTTCGGTTAAATTTGCATTGTTTAAATTGGCAGCTTGTAGGGAAGCTTCNGCTTCTTCTAATAAATAGATATATTTTGATTCAACATTATCGAGGATAGTTGTATGGTCGATATTCCAACCTTCTAAACAAGTTCCTGACATTTGAGCGGTGGTAAAGTTAGTAGCTATTGCTAATGTTTCGGTTAAATTTGCATTGTTTAAATTGGCAGCTTGTAGGGAAGCTTCGCCTAAGTCTGCTAGTTTTAAATTGGCGTTACTAAGGTCGGCACTTATGAGGTTTGCTCCTCTTAAGTTGGTACTTATAAATTCTTGGTCTTTTCCCCATCCAGTTATTAATAATTCTCTGACTTTTATATCTTCTAAGATGGTTTTTTCGACTCTGGCAAATTTTAAATATTTGGTTTGTCGGTAGAATGTGCGGGTGGTATTAGCAAATCGGAAATTTGTGCTTTTAAGAATGGCATGACTAAAGTCGGTATCGGTTAAATTTGCATTACAAAAATTTGTGCCTCCTAGGGTTCCAATGGCAACAGCAAATTTTAGAATGAACAGATTATTTTCGTCTTCCTCTAATATCTTTTTTGCCAGATTTTTAGTTATTAATATTAGGGTTAAAGAAATAGCGATAGCCAGAATGGTTAGCATTACGACATAAGTTATTTCCCATTTTTTTATTTGATTTTTAGCAGCAATTCCTGTTCCAACTGCTGTGATAATATTCACCCAGATTAATGCTGAATTTACTAGCCGTTTACCAGAGATAATTTCGGCTAAAATTATTCCTAAACTGAGAGTAAAAATTAACACTAATATTGCTATTGCAGAGATAAAAAAGCTGAAAATTATAATCACAGCTTTATTTTCAGAATCGTCATTATTAGTGAAGAAATTAATGAAGGCTCTAATCATTTCACCAAATCTAAAATCTGTCATCCACTCTGACAATTTAATAACTGTGTTAGAGGATGTATCTGTCATTCCAAAAAAACTAAAAAAATTTACTATTTTTTCGTCATCAAGACCGAGGGATGCAAATATTACAGCTATTGTTAGCATCAGAATAATTAGGCTAAATAAATGCCACCAAATTTTTTTAATTCCCTGGCGAACTATTATTACTAATAAACCAATATTGATAAATTCTAGGAGAGGAAAAATAACTGCACCAATCTGAATTGGAATTACTTGACTTCTTTTGCTAGAGATAAGTCTGATGGGAATAACAGTAGCACCACCTGCACCTACACCTGCAATTAAAAATAAGATAATTACCAGAAGAAAAATAAGTCTANTAGGAGAGGAAAAATAACTGCACCAATCTGAATTGGAATTACTTGACTTCTTTTGCTAGAGATAAGTCTGATGGGAATAACAGTAGCACCACCTGCACCTACACCTGCAATTAAAAATAAGATAATTACCAGAAGAAAAATAAGTCTAGTCTGAGATTTTGTTAATCCTGCTAAAGCATAATTGAAGTTAGCACCCGTGAGATTTGCTCCGGTAAAATCTGCTCCTCTTATATCTGCATTAGAAAAGTCTTTACCAGTTAAATCTTGATTTTTAAATGAACGACCTCGAAGATTTCTGCGTGGTTGTTTAGATGAATGAATTAGCATAATTATTTATTCCTGAAAGTTGAAAAAGTTTTTGTTCGTAGTAAAGCTCTTAGCCCTAGATATATATTTG
>NZ_LGSU01000978.1 GCF_002260545.1 Hydrocoleum sp. CS-953
ATTAAGAGTTGAAGCGTCAATAATTAATTATTCATTCAACAATTAAGGTTTAAAGCCTCCCCTTTCAATGGGATAAATAAAAAAAAATTCCTTGAGCGCCAATCCTATCCGTTTCAAGAATAGGTGATTATTAATTATTAATTGTATCGGCTGTCGCCGACATGAACATTGTTAATTGCTTAAAAATCTAATCTTGATACAAAACAACTTGATTACGTCCTGCTTCTTTCGCCTGATATAAAGCTCTATCCGCCCGTTGTACAATCTCTTCTCCTGTGGTGCCATCTAGAGGAAAACAAGCAACTCCCAGAGAAACAGTTACAGATGGCAGAATTTTATCCTGATTTTTTAAGGATAATTCCCTCACTCCTGAACAAATACTTTCTGCTCTTTCTTTGGCAACACTTACAGGAGTATTTATTAAAATTAAAGTCATTTCTTCTCCACCGTAACGACAAGCAATATCATATCCTCTAACTTTTTGTTGTAAAAATCTCCCTAGTTCTCGGAGTACAATATCTCCTACATCGTGACCATAAGTATCGTTAAATCGTTTAAAATGATCAACATCTACCATGATGACGCTTAAAGGTTGTTGATTGCATTTAGCTTTGATAATTTCTTGCTTGAGAGATTCATCTAAATAACGTCGATTAAATAAACCTGTTAAAACATCCCGAATNACTTTTTGTTGTAAAAATCTCCCTAGTTCTCGGAGTACAATATCTCCTACATCGTGACCATAAGTATCGTTAAATCGTTTAAAATGATCAACATCTACCATGATGACGCTTAAAGGTTGTTGATTGCATTTAGCTTTGATAATTTCTTGCTTGAGAGATTCATCTAAATAACGTCGATTAAATAAACCTGTTAAAACATCCCGAATACTCTCATTTCTTAATTTTTCTCTCAGTTTCAGGTTGTAAAGTGCTAAAGAAATTTGTTCGCCAAAAGTACGAGCTAAACGTTTTTGATAGCTACTAATTTTTTCTGAACTTTCTGTTCGCAGATAAAACAACCCCCAAACTTTACCTTGATTTAATAGAGGAGTACAAATAGTTGTGGTAGGTGGAAATTCCCGATCGACATGATGACAAAATAATCCTGGTTGAGCATTACTAGCAATATGAGTTTGTCCTCGTCGCAATGCCCAACAATCATTAAATTCCACTAAGGTTTCACTATCTGCGAGATTACCATAGCAACTAACACTTTTAAACTTACGATTACACTCATCTTTCAATAAGACACTACTCGCAAACTCTGGAAATAATTTTTTCAGAAATTCTGCTAGGAATTCATAAGCGTCTTCAATTTTTTCGCACACTTGTAAAAATTCCATCATCTCGTTAAGAGTTGTCATGTCATAGTTGCGTTGCTCTAGTTGATTTACTGATTCTTGCAAACGCCCTACCTGTTCCTCCAGACGATTATTGTTACGATGCAAAAGTTCAATTTTTTCAGTCTGTAGGTCTTGTATTTCCTGCCGCAATGTATGAATTACTCCACACATATCTATAGGATTGAGGTTTTGCAATATATTAGTTTGAGTTATAATACCTAGCAGGTTGCCATTATGACCACATACAACTAATCGCCGTACTCGCAGCTTTTGCATTTGTTGATTAGCTTGCCATAAACTATCCACAGGACTTAAAGTAGATAAAGGTGTACTCATAACGTCTGAGGCTTTTAATTCATTGAAATTTAACTCTAGTGCTTGAAATTGCACGATATCTCTTTCTGTAACAATTCCCACTGGATGTAATATCTGTTGTTTATCTGGGCAAACTATGACTATACAACTAACTCGATACTTTGCCATTTTTTCAGCGATGGCAAGTAGACATAAATTAGGGGAGCAACTAATCACATTAGTATTCATCACTTCCTCAACTTGTCTGTGTTTTAGTAGATCGCATGATTTTAGAGAATTGCGAAGACTTGATGGAGTAATTAAACCTATTAATTTCTTTGTTTCTGATAATACTGGTAGATGACGAATTTTATTCTGCTGAAAATAGTTAATAACTGTATAAATATCTTCTATCTCCGAATCAACTATTGTGATTAACTTATTAGTCATCACATCATTAACTGTGATATCTTCTACCTGAACTTTTGAGGCAATTAATCGGACTATATCACGCTCAGTTAGTATTCCCAATAATTGATTATTTTCAACTACTAATAAGCAACTCGAACGACTTTTTAAATCGATACCTTGATTTGATTCTATGAGTAAATCTACCTGCACATTTTGTTGGTTTTTCGGTAGAGTGAGCCGATATATTGCTTCTGTTAATGAAATATCTGGAGTAACTGTTACAGGATGAGGATCTATAGCAGTCTCAATTGTAAAGTTTGATAATATATTTTTGTTAAGGGACATGATTTATAATCAATCTAAAATTTATAGGTATAGAATAGAATNATCTGGAGTAACTGTTACAGGATGAGGATCTATAGCAGTCTCAATTGTAAAGTTTGATAATATATTTTTGTTAAGGGACATGATTTATAATCAATCTAAAATTTATAGGTATAGAATAGAATAAATTTTCTAAAAAGGGTACTATTAATTGTAATAAATTATTACTGAAAAATGTATTTATTACGAATTATATAGAATCTGGTTTAATAGTCGTCCGCAACGACGATAGGAAGTAATCTCAGGGGTGCGCTTCTGTTCCAGTCGCTGCGGACGCAGGCTATAATAATTATCCGGATTTGATCTTATTACTCTATATTAATATTGATTAATATACTGAAAAATGTATTTATTACTAATTATATAGAATCTGGTTGAACAGTTGTCCGCAACGACGATAGGAAGCAATCTCAGGGGTGTGCTTCTGTTCCAGTCGCTGCGGACGCAGGCTATAATAATTATCCAGATTTGATATTATTATTCTATATTAATATTGATTAATATACTGAAAAATGTATTTATTACTAATTATATAGAATCTGGTTGAACAGTTGTCCGCAACGACGATAGGAAGCAATCTCAGGGGTGTGCCGAGATTGCTTTCCTCCACTCCGTTCCAGTCGCTGCGGACGCAGGCTATAATAATTATCCGGATTTGATATTATTATTCTATATTAATCAATATTAAGTTGTAGAATACACAAGTCCCATTCTTCTAATTGATAACCACAAAAAAATTGTTAATAATCTTAACTTTGGCGCGACTTAGCAATTCTTAAACTAAGCAGAATTACTGGTATTATTCCTACTAATACAATTGCTAAAGCCGGACCTGCTGCCTCAGTTAATCTCTCATCGGCAGCCAAATTATAAACCCGAATTGCTAAGGTATCAAAATTAAACGGACGAATTACCATTGTTGCTGGTAACTCTTTCATTACATCTACAAATGTCAACATTGCTCCTGTTAATAACCCACCCCACATTATCGGTGCATGAACTTTAATTAAAGTTTGAGTAGGGTTGTAACCTAAACTCCGAGAAGCATCATCTAAACTAGGTTTAATTTTCACTAAACTTGACTCAACAGCACCAAATGCTACTGCCATAAATCTGACTAAATAAGCAAATACTAATGCTGTAATAGTACCACTGAATAATAAACCAGTTGAGATGCCAAACATCGAACGCATAAAACTATCAATGGCATTATCAACTGTACCAATAGGAATCAAAATTCCGACCGCAATAACTGAACCTGGTACGGCATAACCCATTGCAGCAATACGAGTTGAGACACGCATTCCCAAATTTCGATTTAGACGTACTCCATAAGCCATGATCAGAGCGATCGCCACTCCTAATACAGCGGTTATTGCTGCCAAAATCAAACTATGGGAAGCATAATTCCAAAACCGACCCCGAAAACTTGCCCCACTCTCAGCAATAGTCATTTCTAATAATAATCCTGCTGGCAAGAGAAAGCCTAAAAAAACTGGCAGTAAACAAGCAATAAAAGCACCTAATTTCCGCATTCCAGTTAAGTGAAATTGTTGTAAGTGTTGCTGTTGACTGGTAGTTTGATAATATTTGGCTTGGCGACGAGACCAAAGTTCGAGCAAAATTAACCATAAAATAAATAATAATAATACTGCTGCTAACTGTGCTGCTGCTACTCTTTCCCCCATACCAAACCAAGTACGATAAATGCCAGTGGTAAATGTATCGACTCCAAAATATTGCACCGTACCAAAATCATTCAGGGTTTCCATTAGTGCTAGAGCTAAACCTGTAATTATTGCTGGTCTTGCCAGGGGAAGAGCTATTGTGAAGAAACTCCGCCAAGGGTTCGCTCCGAGAGAACGACTTGCTTCTAAAGTACAGGTTGACTGTTCTAAAAAGGCGACTCGTGTGAGAAGATAAACGTAGGGGTATAATGTTAGGGTTAATAGGGCGATCGCTCCGCCAATGGAACGAATTTCTGGGAACCAATAATCATTGACACTCGTCCAACCAAACACTTCTCGTAACCACATCTGTACAGGGCCATAAAATTCTAGGAGTTCTGTATAGGTGTAGGCTAAAATATAAGCGGGTGTTGCTAAAGGTAATAACATTGCCCATTCAAATAGACGACTGCCTGGAAAACGGCACATTGTGATTAACCATGCTGCTCCTACTCCGATGACTGAAACTCCACAACCTACTCCTACCATTAATATGAAGGAGTTGAGGAGATAACGGGGTAAAACTGTAGAGGCTAAGTGACTCCAGATTTCTCCTGTATCCGAGAAAATACTGCTGAGGACAAATATTACAGGGGCTGAGATGAGGGAGGCGATCGCTACAACAAATATTGTCCAAGCATCCCAGTTGAGAAGGTTAATTTTTTTCATAATTATTAAAAATTTTAATTGTATAGCGCGTAGCGCTAGGGAATAGGGAATAGGGAATAGTAGACTAATAAAGGGTTTTTCGTATAGGGAAAAGCTCCGCTAACAGGATTTAGAAATTTCAAACACCTTAATGCGTAGCGCTATACATATAGCCATAGGAAATGATTCGCGAAAAAACTGTAGGGGTTTGGTCTCCAAACCAAAGCGCATAAGGGATTTGGAAACCAAACCCCTACAATAAAATCTTACCAATGGATAATTAATAATTAATTCCTTTTGGTGTAATAACTCCAGTTAAGGAGAAAAAAAAGTGCTAGGAGATTTCTGCATCTCTCCTATATCCGAAAAAATACTCTTGAGGACAAATATTACAGGGGCTGAGATGAGGGAGGCGATCGCTACCACAAATATTGTCCCAGCATTCCAGTTGAAAAGGTTAATTTTTTTCATAGTTATTAAAATTTTTAATTTTAGATATTATAAAAAATTATATATGCTTAATGAAAACATTTCCTAAAAAATGGGTTAATATAATTCAAGAATAAATAATAACGTTCTAAAAGACTTTGAGAACTATAACGCACATTCTTAAATTCTTCTTAAAACAGAGAGGGTTTTTGGCGTAAACATTGTTCAATAATTGATAATTGATAATGGATAATTGATAATTACCTCTCCCTAAAAACGGATAGGATTGAGTCAAAGGAAAATATTTTCTTGTTTCTCCTTGATCATGAGAGGCTTTAAACCTTAATTATTCGGTAATCTCACAATGTTTGTTCATAAATCTAGTTTATATTTTGACTTTTGACTAAATAATAAAGTCAACACATTCCCCTTAAAAGGGGAATGAAAAAGTGGTTGTTTTGCAAAAACGCCATATTCAATTGACCAAGAGAAAATCAGCTTTAGTATTTCAAGCTTCTTTATACCTTCAGCTAGAGG
>NZ_LGSU01000979.1 GCF_002260545.1 Hydrocoleum sp. CS-953
AAGCACTCTACCAGAGGTGATGGATAGTGAAATTTTGCTTCTATTGTGGATAAAGTAATAATTAATTCATTTTCTGAAGCACCCCACCAGAGGTGATGGATAGTGAAATTTTGCTTCTATTGCGGATAGAGCAATAGTTAATTCATTTTCTGAAGCACCCTATCAGAGGTGATGGATAGTGAAATTTTGCTTCTATTGCGTATAGAGCAATAGTTAATTCATTTTCTTAAGCACCCATCAGAGGTGATGGATAGTGAAATTTTGCTTCTATTGTGGATAAAGTAATAATTAATTCATTTTCTTAAGCACTCTATCAGAGGTGATGGATAGTGAAATTTTGCTTCTATTGCGTATAGAGCAATAGTTAATTCATTTTCTTAAGCACCCATCAGAGGTGATGGATAGTGAAATTTTGCTTCTATTGCGGATAGAGCAATAGTTAATTCATTTCCTGAAGCACCCTATCAGAGGTGATGGATAGTGAAATTTTGCTTCTATTGCGTATAGAGCAATAATTAATTCATTTGCTGAAGCACTCAGAGATGGGAGATGAATCGTGAAATTTTCCTAATAGGTGGTGCGTTACATTGCATTGCATTTTTCCTGACGGAATGCTCCGCAAACATGTCCCGCAGGGAAACGCACCCTACCGGACTAACTTCTTTCTTGTAGAGGAGCGATCGCTACTCATGTAGGTTGGGTTGTTTCGCTAACGCGACATGTAACGCGAACTTCGTTGCGTAGCATGGAACGTTTGCGGAGCATTTCCAACGGAAAAACCCAACATATATAGATATATTATAGAGGTCTTTGTTGGGTTGCGCTGTCGCTTAACCCAACCTACAACTATTTTTCATTTTTGATTAATTGTCTTCTATTAATTAGTGATTAGCAAAAATTATCGTATAATTCTTGGGAAGGTAAGGAATAAAAACTATGAAGTTACGCAATTTACTACTCGTTACAATATCTATAGCTACCTCAATGATTCTAGCAATATTATTTGTTGCTGAATTTTTGCGTGCTGAAAAAATAAATTATGCCCTATTTTTTGATGGAGTTGATGACTATATTCAAGTAGAAAATACTAACGTAATAAATAAAATTGGTAGTGGAGATTTCACATTTTCTGTATTGGTTTCTGCATTAGAAAGTGAACAAGTACGTCACCCTCAGATTATGTCTAATCGCCCAACTGAAGGAATAGGATTTCTATTTGGATTTCATGGTCGTTGGAGAGGAAGTAAGAACAAAATACCTTATGTTCAACTTGATGATATTAATTGGATTGGGTATCCTGACCAACCTAACTTGCTAGATGGTCAATGGCATCACTTTGTTGCTCGTAAACAAGGGGATCGACTAACATATTTTGCAGATGGAAAACTGGTGGCATCTTTGACAACTTCTAGAATTGGAAACTACAATCTTGCTTCTGAGCAACCTCTCTTAATTGGTTGGGATTTAGTTAATCAATCTCAGACACATTTCAAAGGTAAAATTGATGAATTAAGTATTTGGAATAGGGCATTAACTGATGCTGAAATAGAGTCTAAAATGCTTTATTCTCTTCGAGGTAATGAACCAGGACTTATTAGTTATTGGCCTTTTGATGAAGGTTCTGGTAATCTTGTTAGGGATAAATCAGGTAATGGTAATGATGGAACTATTTATGGTGGTGCTGTCTGGACAACTGGATGGGTTTCTGAAATATAATGTTTGTTCATTAATGGATAATGGATAATTACCTCTGGTTAAAACCATCGGATTGACCAATAAGGAAAAAATTTATTTTTTTCCCCTGGAAAGGGGAGGCTTTTAACCAAGATATTTAATTAATAATTATTAATTATTAATTATCCGGTAAAATTATTGTAATTAAAATAGTGAACAATTAAATCACGATTATAATCTGGAATACGAAGAAAGGGTTTGGAGGCTAAACCCCTACGGAATTGCTATTTAACTTTTTCACAAATAGACATAAAATATGGTTAATCAAATTACCGAGCTGAAATTACTGTATGAGGAAGATTATTTCCTGTGGTTAGAAAAAACAATCGAACTACTAAATAATCGTCAATTAGAAAACCTAGATTATGAGAACTTAATTGAGGAGTTAGAAGCATTGGGTAGAAGTGAAAAAAGTGCTGCTCAAAGTTTCGTTATTTTAATTATTCAACATTTACTACTTTATCAATATTGGTTAGAAGAAAGAGCTAATAAGTCTAGGCATTGGCGTGGAGAATTTTTTGCTTTTCGGACTCAATTAGAATACAAACTTACAACAAATTTACGAAATAATTTAGCTGAACGACTTGACTATCTTTATAGTAAAGCTAGAAAAAGCGCTCAAATTAAATCAGAACTTCAGTTACCAGAAATTAACCCTTATTCTCTTGAACAGATATTGGATGAAGATTGGCTACCAGAGTAGTTATTTAACATCTCCTTGCTTTATCAATACTTGGAATTGGTAGAATACTCTTATTTAAAGCCAATATATCCATGAAGCTATTATGACAAAGCCAAATAAAGGACCTCAGTTTGTCAAATATTTTGCACCTGTAATTTCAGCATTAAAAGAATTAGGAAATTCAGGTACTCCCTCAGAAGTTAAAGATTTAATTGCTATAAATTTACAAATATCTGATAATATTCTTGATGAACAATTACCCAGTGGAACATCATCTAGATTTGATAATCAAGTTGCATGGGCAAGATTTTATTTAGTTAAAGCTGGATATATTGATTCATCAAAAAGAGGGATTTGGAAATTAACAGAAGCTGGAATTAATTCAGAAATTACATCTAAAGAAGCTCTGGAAATCTTTCAAAAACTTCAACAAGCTTTTCGTCAAGAGAGTATAAATAATCAGATTAATAAAGATCTAGAAACAGATGAAGATAATGTTGCAGCTCCAGACTCAAACGAAAATAGTTTCAGAAACTATCGCCAAGAACTATTAGAAACTATTAGAAATCTTTCACCAACTGGTTTTGAACATCTCTGTCAAAGGCTACTAAGAGAATCTGGATTTCAACAAGTAGAAATTACAGGTAGAAGTGGAGATGGTGGTATTGATGGCAAAGGAATATTACAGATTAATTTATTAATAAGTATTCCTGTATTATTTCAGTGTAAACGTTATATTGGTTCAGTAGGAGCGCCAGAAATTCGTGATTTTCGTGGGGCAATAATGGGAAGAGCAGATAAAGGTATATTTATTACAACTGGAACATTTACCAGTGAAGCTCGCAGAGAAGCCGTTAGAGATGGAGTGCCACCCATAGAATTAGTAGATGCTAGTAAATTAATTCTGATGTTTGAACAGTTAGAACTTGGTTTAATACCCAAAACTGTTTATGAGATTGATAAAAGCTTTTTTAAGGAGTTTAGTTAATAATAAATAACATCAAGAAAGGGTTTGGATACCAAACCCCTACAAAGTCGCAATTTATCGACAGATACCGAAAAATAAATCAAAGATTACTTTTGACTTTTAACCTTTAACTTTTAACTCCCACAAGTCGATATTGCACTTCTAAATAAACTAACAAAGCATTAATATCTGCCGGATTTACTCCTCCTATTCTCGATGCTTGCCCAATAGTTAAAGGCTGAACTTTTGACAATTTTTCCCGCGCTTCCATCGACAATGTATCAATAGCAAAATAATCTAAGTTAGCTGGCAACTTTCGATTTTCTTGCCGACTAATTTGGTCGATTTGATTTTGTTGTCTTTGCAAATAACCGGAATATTTAATATCAATTTCTGCTCCTTCTTTTTCAACTAATTTCAAATCTAAATTACCCAGATTATACTTTTCTAAATCCACATAATGGAAACCAGGTCGGCGCAACAAATCTGCCAAAGTAATCGAACCTTTAATTTTTGTCTGAGTATCCGCAACAATATTAATAGCAACCTCTTCTAATTCTTTAATTCGAGTTGACTTTAACCGAGATTTTTCAGCATTAATATTAGTTTGCTTCCTCTCAAATAACTCCCACCGACGGTCATCTATTAAACCAATTTCTCGACCTAAAGGTGTTAGTCTTTGGTCGGCATTATCAGACCGTAAAATCAAACGATATTCCGAACGACTCGTCAACATTCGATAGGGTTCGCGCAAATCTTTTGTACATAGATCGTCAATCAAAGTACCAATATAACTTTGTTCTCTGGGGAAAATAATCATCTCCTTATTCTTAACAAAATTAACCGCATTTATTCCCGCCACAAAACCTTGAGCTGCTGCCTCTTCATATCCAGTGGTACCATTAATTTGACCAGCACAAAATAACCCCTCAATTTTCTTAGTCATCAACGTCGGATAACATTGAGTCGCTGGCAAATAATCATATTCCACGGCATAAGCAGGTCGCAACATCACACAATTTTCTAAACCAGGCAAACTGCGCAACATTTGTAATTGCAATTTTTCTGGCAAACCAGTCGAAAACCCCTGAATATAAAGTTCGGGAATGTCACGACCTTCTGGTTCAATAAATATTTGATGACTACTTTTATCAGCAAACCGGACAATTTTATCCTCAATACTCGGACAATAGCGCGGACCTTTCGCATCCACCCACCCACCGTAAACAGGAGACAAATGTAGGTTATCGCGAATTAATTTGTGAGTTTCGGGAGTGGTGCGGGTGAGATAACAACACATCTGTTCTCGTTCCACCCAAACTTCCGGGTCAAAACTAAACCAACGCACTTTTTCATCCCCTGGTTGCTCTTCCAGATCGCTGTAGTCAACGGAACGTTTGTCAACTCTGGCAGGAGTACCGGTTTTCAGTCGTCCGGTTTCAAAACCAAGTTTATTCAGGGTTTCAGTCAGACCAATAGCAGGAAATTCTCCTGCACGACCTGCTGGCATAGATTTATTGCCTACCCAAATGACTCCACCGAGGAAAGTTCCGGTAGTGAGGATGACAGCTTTACATTTGAAGGCAACACCGAAGTAGGTTTCTACTCCAATAATTTCGTCGTTGTCTCCGAGAACTAAGTCTGTCACCATGCTTTCCCGAACTCGGAGGTTTTCTTGGTTTTCGACAATGTTACGCATAACGGTAGCGTATTCCCGTTTGTCAGTTTGAGCGCGTAACGCCCAAACAGCAGGTCCGCGAGAAGAATTGAGAATGCGTTTTTGCAGGTAGGTACGGTCTGCCATTTTCCCTATTTCCCCACCCAAAGCATCCACCTCGTGGGTAAGTTGAGATTTTGCAGGTCCCCCAACAGCGGGGTTGCATGGTTGCCAGGCAATTTTGTCGAGGTTGAGAGTGAGTAGGAGGGTGTGGCAACCGAGACGTGCGGAAGCAAGAGCGGCTTCGCAACCGGAGTGGCCGGCGCCAACTACAATGATGTCGTATTCGTCTTGAAAATCCATTTTAGTTATCAGTTATACTAGGGAATAGGGAATAGGGAACAGGGAACAGTTGAAACCCACATACCGCTGTCTAATATTCATTATCAGTACCGACATCTGAAGTCGGAAGTTTAAAAATCAGAATTTTCTAGTCATCCTAAATGTTTGATAGTAACATACAGTCATTATAAATGATTTGTAAAAAAAACTGTAGGGGTTTGGTCTCCAAACCCTCTACCAAGAATGGGATTTAGAAACCAAACCCCGTTAGATAAAATGTTACAATCTGTTTAGGACTGTCATATTTTAATATTGCCCAAAATCACTTGAGTTATTGTTTAAGTTGATAGTCTAACATTTATTATTGGTAATATATGATTGACAAAGAGGAAAA
>NZ_LGSU01000098.1 GCF_002260545.1 Hydrocoleum sp. CS-953
AAATCATACTGTTATAGAACTATAATAAGCGAAAATTTATAATTACTACAATCCCGTAGACTATCTAGAAATTAGCCTAGAACAAAGTTAATCAACAGCCATTTCATTTAGTAGCCAAAAGTTAAATGCTGTTAATCGTCACTTTTCCCTAGTAGGAGGTATTTGCACCTGGGATAAAGGAGGCTGGAATTTTGTTACTTTCAATAATATTGAATAAGTAATTTCTCACGCTGATTTAATCGGAAAAGAAACTACTCAACTAGCTTCTATTCCAGCAGTCCAAGATTATGTATAAGTTAAATTTTTTCCCGATCCCCGTCCCATATCTTTAGAAGAAAAGCGACAATTAATTGAAGCTTATAATCAGTTGTTGTTAGATTTTACCCCCCGAATTCAGACAACAAATGTTAGTTATGACGCTCGCTTCACTATTACTTATTTCGTTAATTCCATCGGCAGTTGCATAACACAGGAACCTTGAGACATCAATGACAAATTTAGAGCCATTGCCCGTGGAGAAGGGGATTTAGTTAAAGAGGAAGTCCATCCTATCAGTTCTGCTTCAAATTATAACACCTTCTTTCAATAATGGATAATTGATAATGGATAATTGATAATTACCTCTCCCTAAAACGGATTGGATTGAATAAAAGGAAAAATTTTTTTTGTTTATCCTTGACTTGAAAGGAGAGGCTTTATACCTTTATTTTTCGGTAATATTGACAAGCAAATTATAGGAGTAGCAAAACAGGCCATCCGTCAACTAGAGGCCAACCCTGTCAAAGCTAGACAGTATAATGTAATTTGAGATCCTTATCTGGCAGTTGTGTTTATTCACGAAGCTTTTGGTCATCTTTCTAAACCAGACTATATTTATGAAAACTCCCGGATGGAAGAGTTACTGAAGTTGCGTCAACCAGTAGCTATAGAAAAATTAAATGTAGTTGATGATGCTAGTATTAATGATTTAAGTGGTTGAATTAAATATGATAAATATGATGAAGTTATTGTTGGACAACGCAAATATTTAATTCAGAATGGGCTATTAACTACTCGCCTACATAATCGAGAAACTGCTGGAAAAATTGGAGAAGCACCTATAGGAAATCCTAGAGCTTTAAATGCAATTTATCCCCCTATTGTTCGGATGACTAATAACATTTCTCAAAAAGTTGTCTACACTTTCTTGAGTAGGGGAGTGGGGGAGAAGTAAAAACAGAAATAATTAACGGTAATTGGGGTGCTAATTATCAAAAAGGTGATTTGGTCTGTGTTAATTACTTAATAATTGAAGTTGGGCTTGAGTATAGCATTAAGGCATGGTAATTGGTATAATACATTTATTGAACCAGGCAATCGCTCTTTTGCAGAAATAATTAAGGATATTGAGCAAGGGGAAAAAATCTTTATAATTAGAGCAAAAATTATTTTGCCTATCTACTTTAACTTCAGTACCAAATATACAATTAATTTTGCTTAACTACTTAACAGTAAAAAAAATACTGCTAAATTAACTTCTTGTAGTGGGTAAGATACATTATAATTAATAATTATATAGCAGTTCTCATAATGGTGAGGTACAAAATTCTAGCTTTGAGGGAACAGGGAACAGGGAACAGGGAATAGGGAGTAATGAAAAGATAAAAAGATAACTGTACTTCACGCTTCTTGGGAAACGCTATAGCGGTTTTCACTTCATGACTTGCATTACTTCTTCCTTCTCTCCTAGATAATATGAGCCTTCTTCCTTTAAACCNTATAGCGGTTTTCACTTCATGACTTGCATTACTTCTTCCTTCTCTCCTAGATAATATGAGCCTTCTTCCTTTAAACCCAAATCTCTGTAATCTAAAAAACATGAAAACTGCTATAAGAGTTGATAGTCAATTAATTATTCATTCAACAATTTAGGGTCCGCTCTTCCTGCGGAATGCGGAGCAAACAGCAATAATATCCCGCCCTTAAGGATGGAGTTTAAATAAATATATACTTTAAAGCTCAAGGGAGCAGACTTTTGTAATAAGATTTAATTCTGGTTCAATCAATAAAGCTTTTATCGTCCACCAAAAGCAATAGCTAATAGCTGANGAGCAGACTTTTGTAATAAGATTTAATTCTGGTTCAATCAATAAAGCTTTTATCGTCCACCAAAAGCAATAGCTAATA
>NZ_LGSU01000980.1 GCF_002260545.1 Hydrocoleum sp. CS-953
CCCTACTCCCCTACTCCCCTACTCCCTACTCCCTCTTTACTCTAATAATTTACCACTGGTATTAGCGGATTTGGTCTCTCAATATGAAACCCTTGACCATAGTCAATACCTAAATCAGTGACTTTGTTGAAAATAGACTCGGTTTCTACATATTCAGCAATAACGATTAAACCCATTGTCTTACCAATATGATAAATACCCTCTACTATTCCTTGAGAAACAGAATCTTTTTCCATCTTCTTAATAAACATCCCATCAATTTTTAGGTAATCTACTGGCAAAGTTGTCAGATAAGAAAAAGAAGACATTCCTTTACCAAAATCATCTAAAGCAAAACGACAACCCAATTTTTTGAGAGAGTGAATAAACTCGGCTGCCTTTTCTAAATTAGTAATAGCTACAGTTTCAGTAATCTCAAAACAAATTTGTTGGGGAGGTACTTGATAAAGAGCAAATTGATGTTCGATAAATTCTAGAAAATAATGATCATTGATACTAGCACCCGAAAGATTCACTGTAAAAATCCGGTCTTTGTATAAATTAGCAATTTCAGGCAAAGACAGATAAGATAATAGAGTTTTAACTACCCAACGGTCAATTCTGGGCATTAAATGATAACGCTCTGCTACTGACAGAAAAATAGTTGGTGCAATTATTTTCCCAGAACCATCCCAAAATCTCAGGAGAATTTCAGAAAGCNATACTAGCACCCGAAAGATTCACTGTAAAAATCCGGTCTTTGTATAAATTAGCAATTTCAGGCAAAGACAGATAAGATAATAGAGTTTTAACTACCCAACGGTCAATTCTGGGCATTAAATGATAACGCTCTGCTACTGACAGAAAAATAGTTGGTGCAATTATTTTCCCAGAACCATCCCAAAATCTCAGGAGAATTTCAGAAAGCTTTGTTTGCACACCCTCATGCAGTGGTAATATTGCCTGGGAATATAAACAAAAACGATTTTCTCCCAAAGCATCCCGTAGTTGTGTGGCTAAATTAATTTCTTGTTTTTGCTTCTCCAGATTTTCCCTGGATGAATCATACATCTCGACGCAATTCCTGCCAGAAGTTTTAGCATTGTAGAGAGCCATATCTGCTGCTTGTAGCAATATCTCCGGATTAGATTTATCGGAGCAGTTACTATCTGCAACTCCTAAACTACTTGTCACCCATTTACTCACTGCTGAACCTTGATGGGGAATTTTTAAACCTTCAATTTCCATTCTAATAGTTTGTGCAACCTGAAGCGCTCCTTCTATAGAAGTATTTGGCAACACAACCACAAACTCTTCCCCCCCATATCTAGCAACAAAATCTCCTGGTCGTTTCACTACCCCACTAATAGCTTGAGCAACCTGTTGCAAACATTTATCTCCTTGCTGATGACCATAAGTATCGTTGTAGGGTTTAAAATAATCTACATCTACCATGATGATTGACATTGAAGTTTTATCCCGTGCTAACCTTTTCCACTCCTGTTGTAGTTTTTCTTCAAAGTGACGACGATTATACAGTCCTGTCAAATTGTCAATATAAGCTATTTTTTCTAATTCTTGATTTAGTTGTTCTAAGCGATGATAGAGTTGAGCTTGTTGAATAGCAATTCCTGTCTGAGTTGCCAAGCGCCTTAATAAATCTGTTTCTGATATTCGCCACTTCCTTTTTTCCCTACAATGATGAGCAATTAATAATCCCCATACAATAATATCTGATAGTTGTTTCTCTCCTTCTTTTTGACTAATCAAGATTGGTAATACCATATTTGCTTTAACTTGAAACCGTCTCAGTAAATTTCGATGGCATTTTTTTACTTCTGGGCTTTCAACATCCTCTAGAATACTGATATAACCTTGTTTAAAGCGTTCTATAACCTTTTCAGTAGGAAAACATGGGTCGGTAATAATGTTACCTAAAATGGGGGTGTAACCTTCTGCCACAGATTCTTTTTCGACAATACCACTTGGACCTGGCAGAAAACGGTAAATAATCACGCGATCGCATTGTAATAAATCCCTTACAGAATCTACTGTTGTCTTTAATATTTCCTCTAAATTTAAAGACTGATTAATCCNTAACCTTTTCAGTAGGAAAACATGGGTCGGTAATAATGTTACCTAAAATGGGGGTGTAACCTTCTGCCACAGATTCTTTTTCGACAATACCACTTGGACCTGGCAGAAAACGGTAAATAATCACGCGATCGCATTGTAATAAATCCCTTACAGAATCTACTGTTGTCTTTAATATTTCCTCTAAATTTAAAGACTGATTAATCCTGTCTAGAATTAGCCCTAATAAATACTCTTTTTGCCTACTTTCTTGTACAGCTAATTCAGCTTGTTTGCGCTCTGTAATATCTAGCATTGTACCAAATATACTTATAGCTTCTGAGTTATTATCAACAACTAAAGTAGACTTAGTATAAATATATCTAAATGTTCCGTCAGGTCGAATAATTTGATATTCTGATTCACGACCTGCTTTTTTTTCTAATACTAAAGCCAGATTTTGTTCCAATAATTCTTGACTTTCAGGAACTAACATTTTCAGCCATTCTGAATAAATTGGTTCTGGTTCAGTAGGATTAAGACCAAAAATCCGAAATGCTTCATCCGACAAAGTTATTTTTTGTGTAGCTATTTCATATTCCCAGTTTCCTAAATGGGAAATTTTTTGTGCTTCTTGTAATTTAGATTCCCTTTCTCTAATAGCTTTTAAACTTTTATTTCTTTCAATTGCATAACGAATTACCCGCTCTAATATATATGATTTGATTTCTGAATTATGTAGATAATCTACAGCACCTAAATTTATAGCTGTCATATCCAATTCTCTATCATCTTTATCTGTAAGTAATATAATTGGTATTTGGCAACCCTGAATAATTGCCGTTTGTAATAGTTCTAACCCGTTTTTTTCTCCTAAATTATAGTCAACTAAACAAACATCATGCTGACCATTTTCTATTGCTGCTAATCCTGCTTGATAAGTCTTTTCCCAATCTAGGAATATTTTTGGTTTTCCCAGGTCTGATAATAAATCATTGATGAGAAGATAATCATCTTCATTCTCTTCTATTAAAAGCACTTTAATAATTTCTTGATTCATGGGATATAATAATTTTTTTGACAAAATTTTAAGTAAAAAAAAACTTCTTGACATCCTCCCGACGCTGCTCTGACGAGACAGTGCGGGATTCCTATTCATTAAATAAATATTAATTTTTTTGTGTATTCCAGTAAAACTATTTTAATCAAATAATTTTACCGAAAAAATGGGTATAAAGCCTCTCCATTCATGGAGAAAAAAAGAAAAAATTTTCCTTTTAACCAGTCCTCTTTTTTTCAAGAAGAGGTAATTAGGGCTTGCTGAAAAAGTCTTATGGGTGAGGGTAGGAGTCATTTCAGTTATCAGTTATCAGTTATCAGTTATCAGTTAAAAGTTATCAGTTAAAAGTTAACAGTTAACACCTGCCTCGCAGCTATTCCCAGAGGCTTGACATAAGGAATATTCTCTTTTTTTATCCCCTTAAAAGGGGAGGCTTGAGACCNTTTCAGTTATCAGTTATCAGTTATCAGTTATCAGTTAAAAGTTATCAGTTAAAAGTTAACAGTTAACACCTGCCTCGCAGCTATTCCCAGAGGCTTGACATAAGGAATATTCTCTTTTTTTATCCCCTTAAAAGGGGAGGCTTGAGACCTTTTTTTTTGGTCAGGAGTCAGGAGTCGTAAAGGTTATTTCCGTTCCGGAATACTTTCCTTCGGAATGCTCTGCAAACGTAAACGCGTAATTAGGAGCAATCACCCGTACAGGAGGAATGGGTATGGGAGCGAGGAGGTAGGAGGAAGAATTATCCTTTGATTTTTCAGCAAGAGCGTTAACCCAAAATCCTAACTTTTTCAGCTCCCTAGAACCAAAACCTTATACTTTTTCGAGGCCAAAAAAGGCTGAAACATTTATCTATAAGGGCTTTGATGTTTAATCAGCAAACCCTAATTGATAATTTCCTCTCCCTAAAAGGGAGAGGAATGACGAATAAGGAACAGATTTATTTTTCCCCTTGAAAGGGGAGGCTTCAAGGCGTGAATTATCTAATTATCTAATTATCTAATTATTTAATTGTTTAATTATTAATTATTTCGGTAAATAAAATCAGGACTTACGCATAACCACCATCTCTTGGTGCGCGTTCCCTCTCTTGGTCAGCATTCCGCAAGCGAGCTGTCGGCGGCGCGGGGTCTGACCGCTTGCATCTTACGCCGACGCGAGGTCGCACCGCTATCTAGTAGGGGCGTTTTCCTGACGGAATGCTCCGCAAACATGTCGGCGACAGCCGAAAATGGCCATTGGCCCCTACAGATGGTGTATATTTTCATATTTTGCATAAGTCCTGTAAAATATTAAATCCTGGTGTAGGGTGGGTATGAAAAGCGCAACAGGAAAAGGCGCAGCCTTGATTGTTAAACTTAATAGTGAGATGCTTTGATTCGCTGTAACCCACAAAAACATAACCTTTGAGTATCTCTTAAGATTTATCTAATTAGTATTAAGCATATTTACAAAAATAAATTTTATTTTCGTAAATTTCATCCTGTGATTGCCAAATTGAGTACACAAACTATATCCAAAATTTTCCATACCAGGGGAATATTTTTATGACAAAATTCGCCATAAATTAGTCATAGTGTATGACTTAAAGCGCTTCCCGTTGCCCTTGAGGTACAGCAGGAGCAATTACAGGAATTTCCGAACTAACTAACGTATAACTGACTATGCAAACATTTCCGGTAAACTTCATAGTAGTTATACCCTGGATAACTTCTAACTTCTAAATTCTAAATTCTGAACCCTCAATATATCTACCTCATAACCCGTGGAAACTGCTGTAATTGCCCTTGAAGACTTCAAATAAAAAATTTAACGAGATAGAACTTAACTAGGGATAATTTAAATATCTTAAAATTCTTATGGAAAAGAGCAATTTATGGTACGATATCTTAATAAATTAATACCCAATGTTGAATATAGCTTATAACTAATACTAATTCACTTTAAAGATGCCACAAATAGACATCTACGATAATAAAAAATAAAATCAATTATCGCACAGAAATAATCAATNCACAAATAGACATCTCCGATAATAAAAAATAAAATCAATTATCGCACAGAAATAATCAATTTTTTCCCCCTACTCCCTACTTCCTACTCCCTCTTTTCGGGAGAGGTCTAATAGTTTAAAACTATATATCTGAAAGAATTTCCTGAAATTACTGTAGCATCTAAAATTTCAAGTTTATAAAATCTTCATGCATGACTTTTGACTTTTAACTTCCGTGAAACGATTAACTACCAACTATTATGACTCTTCAGACTCTGTTGGCAAGCAAATTAGATTATCGTTCAGGATATAGATTAAGCCCTGCTGGCGTAATTTACCCATAAGACGAGTTACAGTTACACGGGTGGAACCAATGGCACTACCAATTTGAGCATGGGTTAAAGGCCAAGGTAAATAATAACCGCTTGTTACTTCTGCCCTATCTTCACTGATCCAGGGTTCTCCATGTTCTTCAATTAATAGCGTGATAAATCCAAATAACCGATCAATAGTACGACGTTGACCCAAGGTACTCAACCACAAAAGCTTCCTTTGATGTTGATACCGAAAGGCATCTAGAACTTCTCTACGGAAATGAGGCCAGTTATCAAGGTCATGCCAATACATCCAAAAGTACAGTTGTTTGATCGGCATGGGCATAAGCTTGTAGTGTAAATGG
>NZ_LGSU01000981.1 GCF_002260545.1 Hydrocoleum sp. CS-953
GAGATCGGGAGATCGGGAGATGGGGGGATTAATAAAAGGAAATAAGGAAATACTGAACTGTATTAATTAATATAAAACCTACAAAAAACCGCTCTCTGCTAAAAAAGCAGAAAACGGATTGGAAATAGTTACTTAATCAATGGAGCATATGGGAGTCGAACCCATGTCCAAAATGGCTATTCACCCTTCACTCATTCACAGGTTTAGCTCTTTTTAACCCTCAGAGCTGGGACCATCCATTATCCCGGATGGCGGGATGCTCTGGTGAAGTCTTAACTAGCAGGCGACCAGAGGCGATTTGCTAGTGCATCCGTTGGGGTTAAGTCTGTAATCCTTAACGGAGTCAAATCACAGACGCTCGAACCTATAAGAGGTGTTTTCGCAATTAAGCTACAGCTACTTGCTTACGAGCAAAAGGTACAATGTTGTTTGCACTTATTATTTTTTGAGCCCAGGATTTCCGAGAGAAGACTCACTCTCGACCTGCATCACAAAGCAGATTTCACCACCCTGTCGAAACCGTTAATGCCCCGTATGGTTATTCTTATATAATAGTTCATAAAAATATAGTCAAATATGACATATCCCTATGTATGCAGGCGTTACCCTGACTGGGTGAACTACAACACCACGCCAGTTGCTTCAAGTCGGGAGACCCGCCCAACGCACTGGCTTCTCTATCTCATAGTCAAAGACATTTGAGACTGCTTTTCTTTACCTCTTTGCGTGATTATCTCCCTGATTCAATTTCTNCTTGGTCATAAAACAGAGGCTTGGACATAGGTTCTTATGTATCTAGAGGTAGCGTGTCAGTCCAGGAATTTCACCCTATTGAAGTCAGATCATTGACTCTTGAGGCTATTTGATTTTCTATAATCACAGGCATTATTAAATTATCTCAACACTCACCCAAATTTCTGGAGACCATATGACGATATTTAACTATATATGACTATATTTATGTACAACGTTTATTATACACAATGATTTTAAATATGACAACTAAAGTCAGGAGTCAGGAGTCAGGAGTTATAGAGTATCTGATTTAACAGTGGTCATTGCGACGATAGGAAGCAATCTCAGAGGTGTCAAGAGATTGCTTCCTTCCACTCCGTTCCAGTCGCAATGACTTAGCCCCGACTTCCCTATTCTCTATTCCCTAACTTCTGTAAGAAGTCTAATGTAAATCATCTTCCCAAACACCAATATAGACACGATTATCTTTACTACGCTCAATTAGACCTTCCAAATTACCTGTTTTAAACTCGTAGCGACTCATTTTACCATTGCGTACATCTTGTAGTCNTCCTTCCACTCCGTTCCAGTCGCAATGACTTAGCCCCGACTTCCCTATTCTCTATTCCCTAACTTCTGTAAGAAGTCTAATGTAAATCATCTTCCCAAACACCAATATAGACACGATTATCTTTACTACGCTCAATTAGACCTTCCAAATTACCTGTTTTAAACTCGTAGCGACTCATTTTACCATTGCGTACATCTTGTAGTCCTTGTTGAATGTCTGGAGTAATCCTCAGATTCAACATATTAGTAAAAGCTACTCTCACCATTCGGTTATCTATAGTATCTGCTACAGACAACTCAGTTTGTCGTAAGCGACGAGAATCTCGATCATATATATAGCCTAGAGTAATTTGATTAGGAAGTAAATCATAAATCACAGCCCTGGTATTAGGCCAATACCCACGCTCTTCAACTTTTGTAGGTTTTCCTAATAATTCTATTACCTTACTTTCTAATGTGCCTGGAGGTAAACCACGAATAATTGGCAGATCCATAATAGTAGAATTATCAATAGGATCGGAAGGAATATGATCTGGTAATACTAAGTCCAGAAGTGTTTTGGAAACTGAATCTTCAGGAGATGGAGCAGGTGTAGGACTTGGTTTAACTTTTGGTGGTGTAGGTGTAGGTTTTACCACAGGAGATGGAGCAGGTGTAGGAGTTGGTTTGACCTTCGGGGGGATAGGAGATGGGGTAGGTGNAGGTTTTACCACAGGAGATGGAGCAGGTGTAGGAGTTGGTTTGACCTTCGGGGGGATAGGAGATGGGGTAGGTGTGGGGGCAGGGGTAGGAGTAAAAGTTGGTTGTGGGGTATTGCTAGGTTTTGGAGATGGGGTAGGTGTAGTTACTGGTGTTGGTATTGGACTGGGAGTTTGGGCAATATCTGATGGTTTTACGGTGGGAGAAGGTTGAGTAAGTTGAGTAGGTTGAGTAGGTTGAGCAATGGGAGGAGTAGAAGAATTCTGAGAGTTAAGCACTATTGCTGCTAATGCTCCTAACATTAGAGTAGCGATCGCTCCGAGTCCTCCCCACATCAAAACTTCTGGAGGTCTTTGTGTAGCAGGAAGATTTACATTAGCAACTTTTCCATTTCCCAATTTCTGAGCTGGATGGTTAGGTATTACCTGTATAGTTGAATTATTGGTGAGAGAATCTGATAAAAGTTTTAACCATTCATCCACAGTTTGAGGTCGGTGTTGAATATCTAAAGCCATACCCTGAAGCACTGCTTGATTAACAGCAGCGCTAAGTTGAGGTTGTAACTCACGCGGACTAGGCATTTCCTGTTGTACTCTCGTGGTTGCTGCTACTGGCAGTTGTCCAGTTAATAATGTATAGAAAGTAGCAGCTAAACCATATACATCTGTTGCTGCTGTGCGTTTTCCTTGAGCAAAATACTGTTCTGGTGGGGCATAACCATCTGAAACCAAATTAGTGTGAATCTGAGTTTTACCAGCAATAAACTCTCGCGCAATACCAAAGTCAATTAAAATTACCTCCTCAGTATCCTGACGCAACATAATATTTTGGGGTTTAATATCTCGGTGGAGCAAATTATTTTGATTTACTACCATCAAAGCATTCCCTATCTGACGAATATAATTCACAGCGATCGCTTCTGCTAGAGGTTGGCCACCAAATACAACTTCTGCTAAAGTCTGACCGGGAATATAGTCCATTACCATGTAAGGTTGACCATTTTCCACAAAAAAATCACTAACTCGGACAATATTAGGATGGACACATAAAGCAAGTCTTTTAGCCTCATCCTGAAATTTATGTTGAAATTCTGCAAAATTAGGATGTTGAGTTAGAGACTCATTGAGAGTCTTAATAACGACTGGTTGTCCTAAATAATTATGAGTAGCTTTGATAGTAATGCCAAAACCCCCCCTTCCTAATTCCTGTTCTAAGGTATATTTGCCCCCTTGTAGGTTTGGTGATATTTTCATTTTTATTATGATCCTAGTTAATAAGTCATTTGGTATTCAGGAGTTTAGCTATATAGCTGAAGTCAGAAGTCGTAGGGGTGATTTCCGTTCCGGAATACTTCGTAAACGCATTTCGGAGCATTCCCTAGGAAATCACCTGTACAGAAGTCAGAAGTTAAATTCTTGCTGTGACTATATTTGAAAGTATCCTTACAGTAATGGCAACTCCTATAAAAATATATAAGCTAAATTGCATATTAACTTCTACTACTCGTTAATGTGCTTTAATTACGAACTAATTAGAACTTGCTGAAAAAGTCTGTTAGTCAGTAAAGGGAATGGGGAATAGTTACAGGTGTTAATTTTTCTTTTTCGTGAGGAAAAATCTAAAGTGAGCGAATTGATTAGGATAATGACTAATGAGTAATCTTAAACTCAGAAATGTTTTTCCAAATCTTCCCTGTTCCCTGATTTTTCCAGGTGTTGTGAGGAAAAACCTCAAGTAAGGGAATTGATGAGGATAATGACTAATGAGTAATCTTAGACTAGAAAATGTTTTGCCAACTCTTACCGAATAACTAAGGTTTAAAGCCTCTCCTTTAAAGGAGAAACAATAAACTTATTTTCCTTTTATTCAATCCAATCCGTTTTAGGGAGAGGTAATTATCAATTATCAATTATCAATTATCAATTATCAATTATTGAACTGTTCCCTATTCCCTATTCCCTATTCCCTNTTTTAGGGAGAGGTAATTATCAATTATCAATTATCAATTATCAATTATCAATTATTGAACTGTTCCCTATTCCCTATTCCCTATTCCCTTGAAATAAATGACCTTAAAAATACTTTGCCTGAGTAATGGTCACGGAGAAGATGCGATCGCAGTTCAAATTTTACAACAACTCGAAAAATATCCTCTTCCTCCTGGTCTTACTGCCTTACCAATAGTGGGAGAAGGACAAGCTTATAACAAAATAGCTAGTCTCTCAATTATTGGCCCCCGACAAAGAATGCCTTCTGGTGGCTTTATCTATATGGATAGCAAACAATTATGGCGAGATGTCAAAGGTGGTTTGTTAAGAGTCACCTTTGCTCAACTAAAAGCATTAAGATATTGGATAAATTATGAAACTAAGTTAGGTCATCAAGTAGTTATTTTGGCAGTTGGGGATATTGTCCCTTTATTATTTGCTTGGTTAAGTGGAGCGCCTTATGCTTTTTTAGGAACTGCTAAATCAGAATATCTCATTCGAGATGAAACTGAGCAACTTCCTGTCAAGTCTTGGGTAGAAAATTTCTTACTTTGGTCAGGATCGGTTTATTTTCCCTGGGAACGTTGGTTAATGAGTAGGGGGAAATGTAGAGCGGTACTTGCTAGAGATGAGTTAACAACAGAAATGTTAAGGAAAAAGTCTATTCGAGCTTATTATGTGGGAAACCCAATGATGGATGGTGTAGAGTTGGAGAGCGATCTGCAGGCAATATATCGTTCTGATGCTCAGATGTTAGGGATGCAAGGTCAAATAACAATTACTTTGTTACCAGGGTCTCGTTCTCCAGAAGCTTATGCAAATTGGGAAATTATTATTCAGGCAGTTACAGGGTTGTTGGAAACTTTCCCACAACAAAAGTTTTTGTTCCTAGGAGCGATCGCTCCTAATTTAGATTTGGAACCTTTTAGTACATTGCTCAAATCTTATCATTGGCGAGCTGAACGAGAAATTAAGACTCAGACTCAAAGTAGTATTTTACAAATGCCAACGGATAATCCTCAACCCACCTTTTTTTCTGGAGAAGGGAGTATTCATTTTCCTTTAAAATTGATTTCTCCGAATAGAAANGTTTTTGTTCCTAGGAGCGATCGCTCCTAATTTAGATTTGGAACCTTTTAGTACATTGCTCAAATCTTATCATTGGCGAGCTGAACGAGAAATTAAGACTCAGACTCAAAGTAGTATTTTACAAATGCCAACGGATAATCCTCAACCCACCTTTTTTTCTGGAGAAGGGAGTATTCATTTTCCTTTAAAATTGATTTCTCCGAATAGAAATGCAAGTATAATTTTAAATCAACAAGCTTTTGCAGAATTTGTACATCGGGGAGATTTAGCTATTGCTATGGCGGGTACTGCTACGGAACAATTTGTTGGTTTAGGGAAACCAGCGATCGCTATTCCTGGCAATGGTCCTCAGTTTACATCTGCTTTTGCGGAAGCTCAAAGTCGCCTTTTAGGAATTTCTTTAATTGTGGTCAAACATCCTAGAGAAGTTGCTGGTGTAGTTAAGTCTTTGTTAGATAACTCAGACCAACGACAGTTAATTGCTCAAAATGGTTTTCGGAGAATGGGAAAATCAGGTGCATCTGAAAGAATTGCTAATTTTTTAATGGAGTTAAATTGGATATAGGAAACAATTAATAATTAATAATTATTAATTATAGCAATTCTATTTGATTCGTGGCAAAAATATTACTGCTTTTTAGGCAACAGCTCATCTGGCAACAGGCAACAGGTAAGAGTTTCAAATTTTTTATTTACTTTTTAATTTAT
>NZ_LGSU01000982.1 GCF_002260545.1 Hydrocoleum sp. CS-953
AATTAAGAATTAAGAATTACCTCTCCTTGAAAAGAAGAGGATTGACAAACAGGAAAATTTTTATTTATTATCCCCTATCCAAGGGGAGGCTTTGAACCAGAATATTTCGGTAATTGATAATTTATAGGTGATAATTGATTTTATTTTTGATTTTTGGAGATGTCTAATAGNCCTTGAAAAGAAGAGGATTGACAAACAGGAAAATTTTTATTTATTATCCCCTATCCAAGGGGAGGCTTTGAACCAGAATATTTCGGTAATTGATAATTTATAGGTGATAATTGATTTTATTTTTGATTTTTGGAGATGTCTAATAGTTAATTATCCTGCTTAAACTCAGTTAGTTTTTGATTAAGAGTATCTCGCCAAATATCAAAATTATACCAACCACATCCGATACATCCAGTCTCAGCATCTTTTCCAATTTTAGGTATATTATGAGGCCAATTTTCATTACCTTGATACCAGAATTTAATGCCTAATGGTGTACCCCTTTTACCAGTTTTAATACAAAATTCACAGCTTCTTGATTTTAAAAGATTATGATTACCTGCACTATCTTTTTTGAGCAATTGAAATTTTTGTTTAATCTCAGTTTCACTCATATTTAAGTTATGAGTTTCTTCAACATTTCCCCATCTTTCCATGGGAAAACGATGGTCAATAATAATTTCATGTCGCGGTCGTTGTCTTTGTTCAATCACATCTATATAGGAATAGACAGATAATATTTTTTCGACTAATTCTAAGGGAATATTAGTAGGAGCATTTGCTGCTTTAATTTTTCCTGTCCAACAATCCCATGTTGTTTGTTTTTGACAAGTATTGCAGAACTTTCTTTCTGTCTTAATTTCTAAACCAGGGCGACTTTTTGTACCTCTTTGTAATCCTTGAATACCACCTCCACCTGCATATTGTTCTGATGCTAGGTTTTTACCTTCACAACTACGACAATGCCATTCTTTATCTGATAAAAGATTAAATACTTTTAATTGAGTTGAGTTTTTTCTAAATGTAGATTTTAAGTTTTCTACTAAGTTTTGATTATTCACTCTATATTATTAGCTTCTGCCTCTAAATTATCAAGAAGTTCAGATACACTAATACCCATTCCTGCAGCTAAACTAACAAGAGCAGTTAGAGAAGGATTTCTCACACCACGTTCTAGTCCAGATATATAGGTACGATCTAAGTTAGCTCGAAATCCAAGTTCTTCTTGGGAAATTCCTAATTTCATCCGACGTTGTTTAATCAAACGACCAAGGGCAATCAGAATATTACTTTTCGACTTATCCATAACCCTATATTTTCAGACTTTGTGGATTATCAGTCTACGGACGATGTGTCACATCAAAAATCTGTTAAAATGTAAAAAATTTGATTAAGATTAGTAGGAAAATCAACAAATGACTCAAGCAATTACTCAAGAACCAACTATTTTAGAAAGTCTGAAAAAATCAACTCCTAAACAACAGCAGGAGGTGTTATATNAACAAATGACTCAAGCAATTACTCAAGAACCAACTATTTTAGAAAGTCTGAAAAAATCAACTCCTAAACAACAGCAGGAGGTGTTATATTTTCTGGAATTTTTGCCGAGTAAAAACCAAAAAGTAGAAACTTTCCCACCTGAATAAAAAACAATATCTGCTTAGGAAGTAGCTAAACAATGGGTGGGTTGTGTTGATAGTGGTATTGGAGATTTATCTGATAATAACAAAGTATCTTGATCGACCTTAAGTTAAATGAAATCAAACGTAATTTTAGATATCAGTCCGTTAGTTGCATTAGAGGATTTGTAGATGCTCAATCTACGGACGATGTGTCAGATTAAAAATATGTATAAGATGGAAATAAATTTATTAAACTTCGTAGGGAAACTAACAAATGACTCAAGCAATTACTCAAGAACCAACTATTTTAGAAAGTCNTTCCCACCTGAATAAAAAACAATATCTGCTTAGGAAGTAGCTAAACAATGGGTGGGTTGTGTTGATAGTGGTATTGGAGATTTATCTGATAATAACAAAGTATCTTGATCGACCTTAAGTTAAATGAAATCAAACGTAATTTTAGATACCAGTCCGTTAGTTGCATTAGAGGATTTGTAGATGCTCAATCTACGGACGATGTGTCAGATTAAAAATATGTATAAGATGGAAATAAATTTATTAAACTTCGTAGGGAAACTAACAAATGACTCAAGCAATTACTCAAGAACCAACTATTTTAGAAAGTCGGAAAAATTTAACTCCTAAACAACAGCAGGAGGTGTTATATTTTCTGGAATTTTTACAATTTAAAGGGCAAAAACACCACCTTTCGGATCAAGAGGAAGAAGTAATTTCAATTTTAGAAATAGCTCAAGAATTTGTTGGTTGTTTGGAAAGCGGAATAGGCGATCTATCCTTGACAAAAAAGCAACTAAAACAGCAGTCAGCTATCAGCTATTAGCTATCAGCTTTTCAATTTTTTTTTACTTTCTCAAAAGTAGCTATCAGTTATTAGCTATCAGCTCTTCAATTGACTTTAATATTATCTCCGATAAATAACGTGCTATTAGAACTATTATTATTAACAACTTTAGGATTTTTTGGCAGTTTCGGTCACTGTGTTGGAATGTGCGGACCTCTGACTGCAAGTTTTTCTCTGTCGGCAAAATCTCCAGTTTCCTCTAAAAAATGGCATCAATTTCAATTTCATACCCTACTTAACTTTGGTCGTCTCTGTAGCTATACCCTTACAGGTGCAGGTATTGGGGCGCTAGGTTCTGTATTAGTGGCAAGCGGTCATTTAGCAGGTATTGACAGCGATCTACGACGGTGGTTAGCAATAATTACAGGTTTAATGCTAATCTGGTTTGGTCTGGCAAAAGTGCAACCACAACTATTACCAAATTTACCAATATTCCACCCNTACTTAACTTTGGTCGTCTCTGTAGCTATACCCTTACAGGTGCAGGTATTGGGGCGCTAGGTTCTGTATTAGTGGCAAGCGGTCATTTAGCAGGTATTGACAGCGATCTACGACGGTGGTTAGCAATAATTACAGGTTTAATGCTAATCTGGTTTGGTCTGGCAAAAGTGCAACCACAACTATTACCAAATTTACCAATATTCCACCCTTTGAAAAAAAGCAATCTCCATAACCGCTTAAGTGCAGTCATGGTCAACCTTTCCATGGAAAACAAATGGTGGACTCCTGCACTACTAGGATTAGTTTGGGGTTTGATGCCATGTGGTTTTCTGTATGCTGCGCAAATAAAAGCAGCAGAAACAAGCAATATTTGGTTAGGTGGAGCGAGTATGTTCGCCTTTGGTTTAGGAACATTACCCTCAATGTTAGGAGTAGGAATGTTGACATCTTTTTTGAGTGCAGATAAACGCAGTCAACTATTTCAAATGGCAGGTTGGGTGAGTATTTTCGTTGGCATCATGGTAGTCATGCGAAATGGTGATATGGTTGACTATACTGGTCATGGTGCAATATTTTGTTTGATTTTAGCTTTGGTAGCGCGTCCGATAAGTCGGTTTTGGAGTCAACCTCTACGTTATCGTCGTGCTTTAGGTGTGGGAGCGTTTGTGTTGTCAATGGCGCATACAGGGCGAATGTTAGACCACAGTTTAAATTGGAATATTCAAGCGGTTTCCTTCATGTTGCCTCAACATCAGTTAGCAATATGGACTGGTGTTGTAAGTCTGGGATTAATGTTACCATTGGCGTTTACCAGTTTTGATGGAGCAGTGAAATATTTCGGTCAGTGGTGGCGAAGGTTACATTTATTGAGCGTACCAGCATTTGTATTATCTGGAGTTCATGCAGTGGCAATGGGTTCTCATTATTTGGGTTCCTTAGAATGGAGTCTAGAAAATCAGTTACGAACTGTTGTTTTGGGGATGATAATATTAGTTGTCTTGGTTGTGCGATCGCGTCGTTTTTGGTCTTTATTTTCTTTGTATAAATATTATGCTCCACCACTGGAACAAGTTAGTGATAAAATTAATAAATAGTAGTAGCGTGACACATCTAAAATGGTACAATAGTAGGGGCTAGTTTCCCCATTAAATTAACGAGTTTTTACCTAAAATCAGATAAACCCGCCACCAATCATGTTGTAGACATCATTTTGGACTGACACAGCTAATTTTATGTATTAGGGCGGGTTTATATAAATCCTAGGGTAAGCATTAAATTTTCTACTAAAACCCGCCCCTACTATTGTATTTTAGTCCAGTAGGAACGTTGGATAAAACCTCCCTAAAGCAAATTTTTTATGAGTACAAAATAATGAAAATTAGTCTTAAAATTTTATTGTTCACTTTGGCATTTTCTGTTGTTGCAAAAGCAGAAATAATTAATCATAAACTGCCAAATAAATTAATTCCTACTTACGCTCATAATGTAGAAGTATCTGAAGACGTAGCTTGTACATTTCACATTACACCTAATCACAATCCCAAGGTAGGTAAATCTTCTTTAGCTTGGTTTGCTCTGACTCGTAAGGGTGGTAAAAGTATTCCTTTTAGTCAATGTAATTGTCAGTTAAATGTTTATGCTGAACCCCGTAATTCTGACAGTCAACCAATAATGAATCCAGAATTAAAAGGGATTAATACTGAACAATATCGAGATATACCAGGAGCAGAAATTATTTTTCCCAAAGCAGGTGTTTATGATTTAGAAATTATTGGGAGTGCCAAAGATGGAACAAGTTTTAAACCTTTTAAATTTAATTATTCTGTAACTGTTACTGGTGGATAATTAATAATGGATAATGGATAATGGATAATGGATAATTGATAATTGATAATATACAGCAAATTTCAAGTAAATGATGTACAGGGTAATATAGTGAAAATATTGTAGTGCGGGCATCTTGCCCGCGAGGGTGTATCTCACGGGCAACGGCAAGCGCTGTAAATGATAGCTGATAACTAATAACTAATAACTGAAATGGGAGTAGTTTATATAGGCGATCGCGCCGTGGGAAAAACTCATTTAGCATTAGAATTGGCTAACCCCCAAGGAAACTATGTTCAGGTTTCTCTAATCAATCAAAATTATCAAAATCTCCAGGCAAACTTGCTTAATTTAGATGGTACAACTAAACCCACTAAAACTATTGAAAAATGTTCTTTAAATGTGGAAGTTAGGTTGCCTATTGGTGTTAGTAAAATTCCTGTAGATTGGATAGATTCTCCAGGAGAATTATTTCGTAGGTCGTGGCAGTCTGAACATATTAATGAATGGCAATACTTTAAAGAAATAGTGAGTAAAAGTGAGGGAATTTTTTTAATTGTTCCTCCCTATAGAGAAATTTTACAGTCTCATATTGAATCAGAAAATTATATTACCCAGCAACAATGGTGTAATAGATTTAATCGTTGGGCTGAGTTTTTTATTTATGATTGTCCTCAAGCACGACGGATTGTAATTTGTTTGAATAAAGCAGATTTAATTAATTGTGAAATTGAGCAGGAAATTGCTAAGTTGAATTATTTGCCTCATGGCTCTCGTATGAATTGGCTACAACGTCATAATTATGTTGTTAATAGTTATTTTAAACCAGTAAAATCAGAGTTAGAACAAATAAATAGAAGTCGTTCTGGTTTGTCTGTGCGATGTTTTATTACCAGTATTTATCACCGTAGTTTATTAGAATTACCTTGGATATATTTGGCAAGTTATTTAGTCTGAGAGAATAAATAATGATTTTCGGGCCGTTTTTGAGAATCAGATTTAGGTGTTAACCGCGAACGAGTCGAAACTATTAGGGAAAAATTAAACGAACTTAAAACAAATACTTAGGAATTTTTT
>NZ_LGSU01000983.1 GCF_002260545.1 Hydrocoleum sp. CS-953
ATTTTAGGATATAAAATTATACTCTTAATCACCTATCAACAATAGGTTGTAATATTTTATATAACGGGGTTTGGAGATCAAACCCCTACGGGGCAATAATTATAACTATACTACCGGATTTGATCTTAACTAAACCAACACAAAACTAGACTCTAGTAACAGAATCTTTTTTCAAGACATTCGCACCCTTACCATTACCATTAACAGGAACATCCAACTGCGCGTAACTCTCCTTACCACCGAACAATTTCTGCAACCAATGGAGAAAATTATCAATGTAAGTAAACCACACAGGCACCACCACTAATGTTAACAATGTGGAAGTAGTTAACCCACCAATAACAGCGATCGCCATCGGACTTCTTACTGCTCCTCCTGCTCCTAATTCGAGAGCAATAGGTAACATCCCGGCAATAGTGGAAAGGGTTGTCATCAAAATTGGTCGTAACCGAGAAATACCAGCCTCCCGCACTGCATGAAATTGAGCCATTCCTTGTTTTTCATTTGCTAAGGAAGAGTCTACTAACAAAATCGCATTTTTTGTCACCAAACCCATCAACAATACAATTCCAATTAGAGCAAACAAACCCAATTCTTTCTGCATTATCATCAACCCCAACAATGCACCACCAATAGATAACGGTAACGCAACCAAAATCACCATTGGGTAAAGGAAGTTATTGTATAGCAACACTAAAATTGCATAAATACACAATACTGCCAAACCTAACGCACCCAAAAATCCATTAAATATATCCATCATAATTTTCGCACTACCATCAGACTGTTCGCTAACATCAGGGGGCAGTGGGTTCATTGCTGGTAATGATTTTACTGCTGTTAGTGCATCTCCCAGAGAAATACCCTGTAAATTTGCCTCAAAGGAAACTTGACGAAAACGGTTAAAACGGTTGATTTCCGCAGGTCCGCTACCAATGGTAATTTCAGCCACCGCCGATAATGGTACTAAGCCACCATTTTGACTGGGGATGCGTAAATTTTTAATTGCATCTAAGTCATTTCTAAATTCCTCTGCTAACTGTACCCGAATCGGAATTTGACGATCTGCTAGATCGAATTTAGCTAAATTAGTTTCATTATCTCCGAGAGTTGCTAAAGAAGCAGTACGAGCGATAGCCTGTACTGAAACTCCTAAGTCTCCTGCTCTAGCAGGTAATGGTTTAATCAAAATTTCCGGTTTGACTAAACTAGCACTAGAAGTCACATCCACTAACCCAGGAATTTCTCGCATTTGTTTTTCTAAAGTATCCGATGTCTGTTGTAAAACAGCTGCATTTTCACTCTTCAGAATAATTTTTAAATCCTTATCACCACCACCTGGACCTTGACTTGCAAAATTAATCCGCGCTCCTGGAATATTCTGAAACAACGGTCGTATCTGTTGTTCAAATTCTTTTTGAGAAATATCCCGCTCTTCCCTCGGTAAAATGTTAACGTATAATTTCCCTGTATTCACAATCTCACTATCATCTCTGCTACCTAGATCGGCAAACACACTGGTAACAAGTGGATTTTTAATAAATAGTTGCATTGTTTGTTGTGCAGCTTGTTCGGTTTCTGCTAAAGTCGAACCAGGAGGTAATTCTAGGGAAACTCTACTCACACCCCTATCCTCAGCACCAGTTAACCCTTTTGGTAGAAGTGGTACTAATTGCAAGCTACCAATAAAGAATACTAAAGCAATAACTAAGGTGAAAATTTTATGGCGCAACGCCCAAGTTAATAACTGACTATAGGGACGATTTTTTTGGGGTTTGTGATTTTGGTCTGGAAAATTAGGAGATGTTTGCAGTCGTCTCTGTTTCAATAACCGCGCTCCCAACATTGGTGTCATTGTTGTGGCAACTAATGTGGAAAACATAGTTGCAATTGCTACCGTAATACCGAAAGGTTTAAAAAATTTCCCTGGTACCCCACCCATAAATGCTACAGGTAAGAATACTGCTACAATAGTTGCCGTTGTTGCCACCACAGCAAAACCAATTTCTGCTGACCCATCTAAAGCTGCTTGGAATGGCTTTTTCCCCTTAGAAATATGTTGGTCGATATTCTCGATCATACAGATAGCATCATCTACTAAGTTCCCCATTGCTAATGCTAGTGCTAACAGAGTCATCCCATCTAGGGTGNGGTAAGAATACTGCTACAATAGTTGCCGTTGTTGCCACCACAGCAAAACCAATTTCTGCTGACCCATCTAAAGCTGCTTGGAATGGCTTTTTCCCCTTAGAAATATGTTGGTCGATATTCTCGATCATACAGATAGCATCATCTACTAAGTTCCCCATTGCTAATGCTAGTGCTAACAGAGTCATCCCATCTAGGGTGTAGTTGAGAATTTTCATTGCCAAAAAAGTGGGCAATATTGATAAAGGTAATGCTACTGCTGTTACTAAGGTTGGTCGCCAGTCTCGTAAAAATATACCTACAATTAC
This sequence comes from Hydrocoleum sp. CS-953, assembly GCF_002260545.1. Taxonomy (GTDB): domain Bacteria; phylum Cyanobacteriota; class Cyanobacteriia; order Cyanobacteriales; family Microcoleaceae; genus Trichodesmium. The sequence goes on from NZ_LGSU01000983.1 coordinate 2,457, forward strand.
AACAGTAAGTATGGAACCGATAACTAAAGCGTCTACAGATGCTTGATATGATTCTTCAATTGCTACTGCTAGAGTGAAGATTAATTGCAAGTCTACATCTGGTGGCAATGTTTTTTCTAGTTCTGCAACTGCTTCCCGCACGTTTTTTTCTACGGTAACTAAGGTACTACCTGTACTGCGAAGTACCCCGAAAGCAACAACGGGTTTACCGATATTATTTGTTGCTGAGTTTTGGTTGGAACTATTTTTTTCTAATAACCAAGCTGTTTGTCTAGTTTCTCCAAAACCATCAATGACTTTACCTACACTGGAAAGGGGAACTGCACCACCGGAAGGCAAAATAATTTGATATTCTTTCAATGCTTCTACTGTGTCAGCACTTCCTAATGTCCGAATACTTTGTTCTCTACCTCCTGTTTGAGAACGTCCTCCTGGTATGTTGGCATTTAAAGCGCGAATTTGATCGTTGACTTGAGTAGCAGTAATACCAAGACTTTCTAATCTTTCGGGACTCAGTTCGATGAGAATTTCTCGGTCAACTCCCCCAATGCGGTTGATTTGAGAAACACCTGTAACATTGAGAATAGAACGACTAATTTCTTTGTCTACTAATTCGCTCAACTCTTCTACAGAACGTTTGTCGGAGGTGACGGCGTAGGTCATTATTGGTCCGCCTCCAGCAAAATCTAATCTTCTAACAATAGGATCATCAACGTCTCTGGGTAAGTCTTGCCGAATTTGCTCTATGGCATTACGCACATCGTTAGTTGCGCGATCGCTATCTACTTCTAATTCAAAGGCAATGGTAGTTGTGGAAACTCCATCGGTTACTGTTGAGGTTAATTGATCTATATCTCCTAAACCTGCTACAGCATCTTCTATTTTTTTGGTTACTTGAGTTTCTAATTCTGTCGGGCCGGCTCCTGATTGAGTTACTGTGACTGATACTATAGGAATATCAATATTGGGTAAGTTGTCTATTCCTAATTGAAAAAAAGACATTAATCCTACTACTGTTAACACTAAAAACATTACAAGAGTAGGAACTGGTTTTTTAATTGACCAAGCTGATAAATGAAATGACATGATTATTAATTAAGGAAGAAGTAAGAAGNCGCCGAAAACTCTAATTGAGATAGATTTTTTCTGGCATTCTTTATTTTGTAATTGGTATTAATTGAATGAAAAAAAATCAGTAGTAAGATTTTTTTCACTAGGTAGGGGTTTGGTCTCCAAACCGCTTTTTACAGGATTTAATATCCCTTAATAGCTAACAGGCAAGATGCCTATGTTACTTTCAATATTTTTGGGAAATAACTAACAGGCAATAAACCTAAAGACCTTACTCTGTAAGGACGTTGTATGCAACATCCCTACTTATCAATTACTTTGACAATATCTCCATCTTTCAAATAACCTCCACCTGCTACTACTACTTTATTACCTAACTCTAAACCATTTTTGACTTCAATTTTGGCATTAGCTAAATCGCTATTTTTACTCAAAATTTCTCCTACTTCTACAGGTACGGCTTTAACTTGATTATTATCTTGCAAAACATAAACAATAGACTGCCCATTTGCTTGAGGTAATACTGCTTTTGCTGGAATTTTTAATCCTTGATTTGTCGCAGTTGTAATTGTTGCTCGTAAAAACATTCCTGGTCGTAATAAATTACTATTAGGTAGGTCTATTTTGACAGTTGCTTCGCGAGTTTGTTCATTGACTAATGGTGCTATTTCTCTTACTATTCCTGACATTTTTATGCGACTATCAGCATCTGATGTGATTTGAACTTTTGTACCTATTTTAACTTGTGGTAATTGAGTTTCTGGTACTTCTAATTGTAGTTCTAATTGATTGTTTTTAATGATTGAAAACAACATTTTATTACTAGAAGTTACATCACCAACACGAGCTATCCGTTCGGCTATTATACCGTTTGCGGGTGCTTTGAGTAAAGTCTGTGCTAGTTGAGTTTGTCTTTCTTCTAGGCGAGCTTCGTCGCTGCTAACATTTGCTATAGCGCTGTCAATATTTGATAATGCACTTTCAACTTCTGCTCTAGCACTACTTACATTGGCTTTGGCGCTATTAACTTTGGCTTCTGCACTCCGTAGTTGAGCCATTGAACTACTGAGACTTGCTTCTGCACTTTCTACTCGGGCTTCTGCACTACTAACATTTGAGTTGGCAATGTCTACTTTGGCTTTGGCGCTACTAACGTTAGCATCAGCAATATCAATTTTTGCTTGAGCGCTATCAATATTAGCATCAGCAATTTCAACTTTAGCTTTAGCACTATTAATATTAGCTTCAGCAACTCGTACCCCTTCTCTAGAAGTTTTCACCGTAGTGCTACGAGTTTCTAATTCTTGAGAAGAAATAACACCCTCCGCTCTCAGAGTTTGATATCGCTCAAAATCTCTCATTGCTTGTTCTTTGTTAGCTTTAGCTTCTGCTAACTTTGCTTCAGTTTGGGCAACAGATGCTAGAGCATCATTACGACTTGCTTGGGTTTGTTTAAGAGCAGCAACAGCATCATCCCGACTTGCTTGAGCTTGTTTAAGAGCAGCAACAGCATCATCCCGACTTGCTTTTGTTTGCCTTAACCCAGCGTTCGCCTCATCTCTACCTGCTTTTGCTTGAGCTATAGTAGCTTTAACTCCATCGCGATCGGCAATTACTTGTTCCCAAGCAGCAGTTGCTTGCTCTACTCCTACTTTAGTTTTACTGTGAGCAGCTCTTCTTTGCTCTACTTCACTCTTAGCAGATGCTACTTGAGATTTTGCCTGGTTAATTTGGGATTTTAAAACGGAGTCATCTAGAATTGCCATTACTTGGCCTTGAGTAACTTTTTCTCCTTCATCTACTAAGACTTGTTGAATTTGCAAGCCATTTGCTTGTGGTAAGACTGGTAATAGATCGAAGGCAACAACACTACCTGTAGCATCAAGGGTGCGTTCTACTGTTGCTAATTCTACGTCGGCTACTGTTACACTCATGGTGGGAGTCAAGTTTGTCTCGACTGGAGCTGTAGTAGTTTGTGTTGAATTGGTATTACTTTCTGTATTTTGCTTTGGTTTGGAAAGTAGCTGCATACTTATCACACTAGCAACTATACCAATGGCAATACCAATAATTAATCCTTTCCATCCTCCTCTCTTTTTTTGAGCAGGAAATTCTTTGGTATCATTAATCTTCTCCTCATCTTCTTGTGCTTGAGAATAGAATACCGGGCCATCTACCTGATAAATTTCGACTTGGTTACAATCATCTAGACGATCGCTCTGTTGCTTTTTTATGATATTTTCTGGTATATTTACTTGTTTCAATTTACTTACCTCTATCTACACTTAACATTGTAA
>NZ_LGSU01000984.1 GCF_002260545.1 Hydrocoleum sp. CS-953
ATCGCACTCTTATTCATCAATTATTTCTCCCTAACCTATATTTTCTGGAGATGTCTATTAATAATTAGCGATCGCCTCCATCACAACACTTTGTTTATCTGAGTTAAATCATAATATTTTATTGTAGGGGTTTGGTCTCCAAACCAAAGTAAAATGTAATTTGAAAACTCAACCCCTACAGTTTTTTTCAAAAATCATTTAAGACTACTATATCTATTAATAATCTACTCAAGCAGACAAAATATATAATCCTGATTCAACATTATTGGGTAAAATTTCCTGACTACTTTTAACTCCTTGACTTTCACACAAAGCAGCAAATTCTTGTAAACTATCTAATCTTGCGGATAGTTCGCTTAAGGTGTCTAAATATTCGGCAATAGCTATTTGTTGATTTAGCCAAGTTTGATTATATCTTTCTGAAGCATAAGACATTTTTAATTCTACTTCTGCGTTAGTTTTCTGCCGTCGAATTTGGTCAACTTTTAAATGAGTATCTCCTGGATAAATTTGTGTAATTCTGGCGACTCTTTCGGGAGTAATATATTGTTGAAATGGCTCAGTAGCGAAACGGTAAGCTGTGGCTAATTCAGACTTANCTGCGTTAGTTTTCTGCCGTCGAATTTGGTCAACTTTTAAATGAGTATCTCCTGGATAAATTTGTGTAATTCTGGCGACTCTTTCGGGAGTAATATATTGTTGAAATGGCTCAGTAGCGAAACGGTAAGCTGTGGCTAATTCAGACTTATGATTACTATTAATTAATTCATTACCCCAGGTTTGAGCGACTTGTTGAAATTTCGGAACTTCTTCAGCAAGTAATTGTTTTGCTTCTTGATGTTGCCCTATTTCTAATAGTAAATTTGCTTCTGTTGCTGTTGCTACTGCCCAACCTTGAATGGCAATGTCGGTATTTAACATTAATTCTGCATCTAATTCTGGAGTAGACTGCATTGCTTGACTTGCTAAAAATAATCTAACTGCTGAAGTTGTTTTTAATGCTTGTCTGCGTGATTCATTGGGGAAGCGTTTGATGTCGTTTAATTCTGCATTTAAAGTCGCAATTTCTTTGATTAACATGGCTTTATGAATATTGGAAATTGCTTTGGCAAGGTTTTCTTGTTTTTGCCGACTATCTTGAACTAATAAATACAAATAAGCTAGTTGTCCGGAAATAATATTTAAACGATTATCTAGATAATTCAAACCTTCTAAAACAACTGTAAAACCTTCTGTAATTTTATTGTCGAGACTTTTTAAACCAGCTTCAACTCTAGTAAAACCAGTTTCCATTGTTTGTTGCAGATGACCTAAACTTTTCTGGATTTGATGTAGTTTAAAACCCATATAAGCAAAGCCAGCAATACTTACTCCTAGATTTAAAATACTGGCTCCGGCGGCAATTTGAGTTAATCCCATTACTTGAGATAAAGATTGTTGAATACCTAATAATTGGTGATAATTCATGCCATGACTAATAATTCCAGTTCCAGTTGCTACGGGTGTCAAAGGTAAGTTTATTAATTGGTTAGTAACTCCTGGTGTTTCGACTAAATGTTTAACAATTTGACCTGCTTTTTCTGTACCAGCAGACCATCGAATCACNTAATTCATGCCATGACTAATAATTCCAGTTCCAGTTGCTACGGGTGTCAAAGGTAAGTTTATTAATTGGTTAGTAACTCCTGGTGTTTCGACTAAATGTTTAACAATTTGACCTGCTTTTTCTGTACCAGCAGACCATCGAATCACGCTACCATAACGAGTCATTTCTCCAGTTAATAAGCCTTGGATAATTTCTTGGTTATTTACTAAAAGTTCGGTGTTAATAATCATTTTTGTTTCTCCTAAAGTTAACGGCTATAAACATCAAGGTTTCCGTAAGCTTCTATTTGTAAACGAGGTGATATTTCTTGAATTTTTGCATTAGCTAAGTATAAGTTGCTAAAAGCATCATAACGGTCTAATTGATTGACATTAGGTTTAAATCTCTCATCGGCTTGATTTAATTCTATGGTAATTAAAAAAATGTCATATTCTGAGGGTTCTTTTGCTTGATATTGATTAAGGTTGGCTAATTTTTGTGACAGTTTATCTTCGGTATCTTGCCGTAAGTATTGGGTGGCTTGATAGAGTTTTTCGCTATTTTCTTTATTGATTTTTTCTTCGGTTTTTAAGGAGTCAATCAGCGATTTATTGGAAGCAGAAACAACTAATACTAATAAGTAGGGTTGTTTTGGTGGGGATGGTGTGTTGGAAGTAGGATCTGATGTTTGTGGTAGTTGTTTTTGTGGGTGTATTGTGTTGGAATTAGGATCTGATGTTTGAGAGGGTGTTTGTGAAAATGTATTGTTGATTTCTTGAGTAGGTTTGGGTGAATCATTAAGTTTATAAATGAAGAAACCAACTGCTGTTATGACAAAGGCAATTAGTACAATAAATTCTGTGCTAGTAGTCCTAAAATTTGGATTAATTCGACTTAATAAACTATTGATTTTTTGAGACAAGGGATTATCTATGATAGTGTTCCGACACACACCAAATATGTCTGATTGTTTTTTTGGTGTTTTACTCTCTTCCCAAAGATAAGTGATTAAACTTTCTATAATATGTTGTTTGTATCCTTGGCAAATATAATGAGTTATCTGGTAATCAAAACCTAACTCCTGACACCAAAAGCTAACAGCATTATCTAAAACCAAATGAAACTCTTCAGTCTTGTTTTTCTGATTTTTATCCTTAACTTTATTAGCAATCTTATCCAAGGTATAAGTGAAATTATTTAGCATTTTAATTCAATTTAACTCCCGATAAAAGTACAAATTATTTTCGGTAAAAAAAACCAGATTGATAGTCCTGCATAGTAATGGTATATACGAAAAAAGAATACTTAGCACGGGAGCAAGATGCTCCCCATATTCTCGTAAGAAACATTCCCGAAAAATCCAAGACGATTACAATGCAATACTATCANCCGAAAAGATTGATAGTCCTGCATAGTAATGGTATATACGAAAAAAGAATACTTAGCACGGGAGCAAGATGCTCCCCATATTCTCGTAAGAAACATTCCCGAAAAATCCAAGACGATTACAATGCAATACTATCAGATTAATTAATCTCTGGAATTATTCTCTAACTTTTTCCTAGCTCCATTAACCATATTTTTTTCAACTTCAAAACTCTCCCAAAACTTTTTTTGCTCCTCAAAATTTAATTCAATTAACCTTAACTGTTCGTCTAAAGTTCGTTCGGCTAAATTTGTAATATCAATCACCGATTCTTCAAAGAGATTACTAACATAATCTAACCTATTAATAATCCAATTACGCAAAATATCCCACAAACTATCTTTTCCTTTTTCAACACCACTTAACCATTGTTCAACCATTAATTTTGGAGAGGGTAAAAATAGTTCTATATACTCAATATCTTCATAAACATCACGGGTTCTTTCTTCAGTATCGGTATATTCTACAGGACGACTTCTTGTTCTTGTTTTAGTTTGTTTTAAACAGGAACCAGATTTGTATTCTTCAGTATAAGTTTCATTTCTGGTTTTAGTTACATTTTCATAATAAGTTTCCGTACCAACAACTTCTGATTCTTGTGTCCGATTTTGTTGAATATTATCTGGAAGCTCAAACAACTTTTCTGGTAAAGTTGGTAAATTTTCAGCTAATTTTTTGCGGAGGTCTTTAATAGCAACTTCCTCAAGATTAATTGCAGCTAACTCTTTTTCTGATAGACAAACCTTTAACCTTTTCAGTTGATCATCTACTAAAGATTTTAAACCCTCTTCAAACTGTTTTGCTTTTGTTTGCAAAGTAAATTCTGCCCTCGCTGTCATACCTTGACGCATTGTATGATAAAGCAGTCTAACGTACTTTTCATCATGTTCTAATTCCTTAATTTCTGATTCATCATCAGCACGAACTTTCCGATAAAAAGCATCTGATTTCTTCTCAAATTTATCTAGCCTCCGACTCACATTATCATAAGACTTAGCAATATCTTTTGCTAATCCAGGATTAATAACTTCCCCTAACTTATCCTGAATATTATGGGTTGATTCATTATTTTCAAAAGCATCGCGCATCGGTAAAATTAGACATTTTGTTAAATCTCCTTCCACTTCTGCTACAGCATCAAAAATTAGAGACCAACCCTGATACCCTTTTTTTTCAGCATATTGTTTTATTTCAATTCTCGTGTTTGGGTCGTCTTCTTTTAATTTTTCTATATATTCTTGAACTTCCTGCTGAAAGTCTTTGCCAATTCGTTGTACATTTTTCTGTAAGTCTTGGCGAATTTTAGTAATTTTCTCTCTTTCTGTTTTAACCTGTTCTTGATTATCAATTTTGCGAACTTCAATCAAATTATTCAGAGATGCGTCTAAGACATCAAAACTATTAAAGACATCTAATAATGCTGGCAAAATAACTAACTCTGAAAAAGACTCTTGAATTCTGTTGTTAATACAACTCCATAATGCCTCCCCGCCACTCCATTTCAAAGCATAAAATCTAATTCGGCGCATTTGATAATCATCTGGCGGATTACCTAATTCCAAATTATCTTCACGCTCCCGAAACCAATTTTTTACAGTTAAATCTCCGTCAGTATTTTGCTTAATTACTTTGGCACAATCTTCAAATAAAGCCTTAAGAAATTTTGTTCTTTCCGCCGAAATAACTGTTGATTCACTTCTTAACGCTGTAGCTCCCCAAGCACATTGAGCATAATATAAAAGTCGAGCATTAAAAGGAATTACATCTGGTAATTCTGGCAAATCTAATTCTTGTTTAATCTCCTTTTTCAACTGTTCCAAACGTACCTCTAAAGGTAAATCATCCGCCCCTCTATTATCGACACGATTCAAAATAAAAATCATCGAATCTGTACGCCCTTGAAAATATTCAACAACCCGTTTTAACTCTCCCAATAATTTCTGTCTGTGTTGTTCATCTACCTGTAAATAATCTAGAGCGACTAAACTAAAAGCCTTCCCTACTAATGGTTGAATAACTTGTAAATTTGCTCGGTCTTGTACAGATTTTAAACCAGGCAAATCTAAAAAATCTATTCCTATTCCTTCAGGTAAACCAGACAAACTTAAATCATTAGCAGGCAACAAAGGAATATAAACTTGAATTTGTGGAGCAATACATTCTTTTTTCTTCCTTTGTTCGTGGTAACTGTGCATAACTACCCGAATTTTTTGATAGATTTCCTCATCTGTTAAATCTATCCATTCTCCTCTTTCCCAAACTGCATCAGGTGTCTCTTCAATAATTAACTTTCGTTCCTGGGAATGTTTCAGCGTTAAAACTCCCCCACTCATTTCTCCGGCTTCAATAGGTGCAATTTTTCGACCCATCAAAGCATTAATAATAGTTGACTTTCCCGATGAAGTTGTACCAATAGTAGCAATAGATAAACTGGGATTTTCTAGACGTTTTGTTGCTCCTTGATAAGCTGAATTAAAATCATCTAACTTACGACTTATAGTCTCATCTGCAAAAACTTCCGGTGCAGCATTCACTAAATTAGCAAGAGAATTTCCTAATTCTTGGAATAGGTTTCGGGCACTATCTAATTTTGATTGAGTATCCATGGTATTTATTGCTAAATTTACCCACTATATCTATTAAAGCATAAATCATACTTAATCCACTCATCAAAAAGTTCTTTTCTGTCATCCCCTCTCACCTTCAAAACTTATCTTATTAAAGCAGGTAGTAAATCTCTAAATGATGCACCAGCTCCATTATAAATTGGTAATCCTAAAATATTTGAACTATCATAATGAGTAGGTGGTGGTG
>NZ_LGSU01000985.1 GCF_002260545.1 Hydrocoleum sp. CS-953
GAAAAATTCATGTTAAGAAGTGCTTGCAACTCAATAATTTTATTTTTTTTTAGGGAATGCAAGCAGTTTTACAATTATAGCAATATCTTGCAATCTGATGTTTTCTTTGTATTTGATAAAAATAATTTTGTTGTTTGTTCTTGGGGTAATCTTAATCACCGAACCCATAAAGAAATCATTAGTCCCTTTGGGGTGTTTGATTTTTGCTGTTGCTACTAATTTTTTAATGAATGAAGCTGATTCTGTAGGCTCTCTCTATCATCTATCAATACCTAATCATGCTATTAATTTTGTTTATATTAGCACAACAAAAAAAGCGTTGTATATAGGTGTCAATATCACTATAATTACATGGCTTTTGTTCATCATATTCTGGGAAGCTATAATAAGGTTTATTATCTTATCTCAGCGGAAAATAAAGCCTGATGAACGAGCCAACAATAAGTAATCAGTTCGACAATGAATTAATTCAACAAAGCCGCTTTAATTTGTAGTCTCCTCACAAATATTGCTCTAGTTTCAATTCTGTTTATAGCAAAAGAACGGCAAACAAGCATTAAGGGGTTAAAATTCAAACTTAGAAAGTATGCACTTTTAGAAAACTGTTTAGAAAAAGCTCTTGATGAATTAAAAGAGATTTCTATAATTTGCGAAGGTAGTGCAAATAGTAGCGAAGTTTTTGCACCAACAGCCGACAAAGCTAAGGTATCTGCTTTTTATAACAGGACAATATATAAAGTTAAAAACAAAGCTGACAAAACTTTGGAATTTACACAAAAAAAACTAAATTTATTCAATTCAAGTTCAAAAATGAATTACTCAGATGATAGCTATGAATGAATAACACTTTCGGATTAATACTTTCGTTCGTTGGGCGTTAGGTTTTGAATATCAATTTAAAGTCCCCTACTGGTATTTAGGGTTTTAGTGATTAATGATTCAAGAATTAAGTAGAAGATATCTATAAATTGACAGGTCGATAATTTTACTGACTTACAATCGAACTTAGAACCTAATGGCAAGAGTTATTCACCTCTTGCCTCTTGTTTTATTCCGATGGTTAGTCATCAAATTGCGATCGCACAATTGACCTAAAAACACCTATGGCCATCTAGTAAGGTTCTGAGCTGAACCTTCTAGGGAATTCCTGAACAAAGTGCTATGATTAGTCATTTCTATAAACACTATTAATTTCAGACTGGCCGTGTACAAACAAACAATATCAATACTTAGTAGTCTAATGGTGGCCACAATAACAGCCACTGTTCCTTCTATTGCTTATGGAGTTCCTTGCTGTGGGGTCAAATTATTGGCTCAAGGTAATCAAAATGGGAATTCCAAACTAAATGAACTACTACGCCAGGGACGAGAATTAGCGGATGCTGGAAATTACCAACTTGCCATAACAATATATCAACAGGCGGTACGTTTAGACCCCAAGAATGCACAAATATATTCTGGTATTGCTTACTTGGAAGCACTCCAGAAAAATTTCCAAGCAGCAGCTCAGTTTTATCAACAGGCGATCGCCATAGATCCTCATAATGCAGATTTTCAATATGGTTTGGGATATAGTATGGCCAGATTAGAAAATTATCAGGCCGCCATTGAAGCTTATCGCCGTGCTTCTTTACTAGACCGCAACAATATTAATGCGCATTTAGGGTTAGGTGCTACATTGTTTCGCCAGGAGAAATATAATGAGGCGATCGTTGCATATCAAGTCGCTATTCAGTCTAACCCTAAAAATGCTGAAGCTCATGCTGCAATGGGTTTAGTATTACTTAAGCAAGAGCGCTTTCCTGAAGCATTGGCAGCAGTGCGAAAAGCTGTGGAATTATCACCTAGAGATGCAGGGGTACAAATCAAGTTGGGAACTGCTTTATTAGCTACTGGAGATACTAAAGGCGGTTTAGCTGCTCTGAAGTTAGCTTCTAGTTTAGCACCAAGAAATGGAGATATTCAGTTTCAAATTGCGGAAATTTATCAAGCTCAGGATAATACTCAAGCTGCTTTGAAATTTTATCAAAAAGCTACTTATGCTAATCCTGATTTACTCGAAGCTAGGTTTGCTGCTGCAGAGATACTTTTAGAACAGCAGGATTATTTACAAGCAATAATTATGTATCGGCAAGTAATTAAGAGAAATCCTGATAATGCAGATGCTCATTATAAAATTGGGTTAGCTCTTCAAGGTAGACAACGTAAAAGAGAAGCATTAAAATCTTTTGAAAGAGCTTTAAAACTGTTTGAGGAAGAGGATAATTCTGAGGGTAAGGAAAAAGTGAAAACTGCTTTAGCGCAATTGGAAGATTAATCTTAAGCTTTTGTTTTTATAGAAGGGAACAGGGAGGGCGTTGCTGAATCAAGGTATGAAAATAAAAATTGAATAATCTCAAATATTTCTTATCCAATAGTTTAGCAACTACTAAAAAATACAAATCATACCCACGCATCAGCAACGCCTAGGGAGCAGTTGGAAAAACTTTTGCTATTGTAAAATTAATCATTAGTCTATGTCCTAATCAATTCTTTCTTAGTTATAACAACCCTAAATATTAAATTACTAATAAGACTTCAATAAACTTTTCCCAAGTGAAGTATTTTTCTCTTGTTTTTTGATATAGAAATGCAATTTTCTCCTCTGAAGAAGGAGGCTCATCAATACTTGCTAATACGTAAGCATTCAGCCGTCAGCCGTCAGCTATCAGCTAAGGTTTTTATAGGGGTTTTCACTTCATGACTTGCATTATTTCTGCCTTATGCCTTCTACCTTTAAGCCAAAATCTCTTATATTCTATGAATCATGAAAAGCGGGCTTACTATGAACGACCATATATTCAATTTTTGCTCCTAGCAATAGGGAATATAAAATCTAGATACACAACAGCTTATANACTATGAACGACCATATATTCAATTTTTGCTCCTAGCAATAGGGAATATAAAATCTAGATACACAACAGCTTATAATTCCCGTGCCTCCTAGCATTTTCAAAAGCTGTTTGCGTAGCATGACCTAGGAAAAGCTGAGTGCTAATAGCTGAATGCTTACGCTAATACTATATTCATTTTGAATTCTGGTTTAATAATATCCTTGAAGAAAATGGTAGAAATCAAGCTTTTATTCCAGATCAATAGCAATAGCTGTTAACGTAGTTCCTCCGCAGGAGGCTTGCTGACGGCTGAATTATTACCCATTTAGATTCAATAAACTGCATTAGTTTTGTTTTTAATTTGACTTCCCATTTAATAGTTTGGATGATAAATATTTCCCAGGGAATGATCGGAATTAATTTCTATTACTAAATCTACCAATTCAGAATTTTTGATGAGTGGCTTAATAAACAATTCTGGATGTAATGCTTGCCAAAAATAATCCACAAATTTTTCTATTTCATCATCACTCATGCCTGATTTTCCTGAAGCAATCATTTGTTGTTCTGCTTGTTTTCGCCATTGTTTAGAAAAACGATAATCAGTTGGATATAAAACAATTAAACTATCTAATTTTTCCCACAGAGGTAAATATTCTATTAATTTTTCATTCATATCACGGGCAAATTTTTGGTCTGCTTCTGTAATAATTGGTGGTGGTGCAAAATCAAAATTTTCCTCTGGAATTGGGCGAACTCCAACAAACCAACCTTCAAATAAAACAATATCAACTTTACTTACCATTTCTGGTTCAATTCTGTCTCCAGCACCATTAAAAAGAGACTTATTAAATCTAGGAATAGGAATTAAATTATCATAATTTTGATTTTCTGATTGACGTAACTTCTCTAAAGTTTCTATTCCTAAACTAACATCATGGGTTCCTGGAGGTCCGCGCCAAATTAATCGGGAATCTTCCTTTTCTAAAAGTTGACGTTCAGCGTAAGTTTTATAAATATCATCAATAGAAATGCTAATAGTTTTATAGCCAAGCTTGTCTAAAATTAGGATTAAAATTTTTGCTAGAGTAGTTTTTCCAGTTCCTTGTCCGCCTAAAATTCCTTGGACTAATGGGCGACCTAAATTTTTACGTTTATTAACTAATTTTATTCCTAAAGGTAACCATAATTTCCATAAAGTTTCTAAAGTCTGATTATCTCTGATAGGAAACTTATTATAGTCAATAGTTACAGACTGAAAAAGCAGCGACCGCTGCCTAATGATTTCTCTTACATTTGTCGAAGTAATGTGAAAAACATCGGCACGTTTTGGCTCTATTAATTCCTGATTTTCTAAAGTTTCTAATTCTTTTTTTTCCAGAGACTTACCCTGCTGTAAAATCTGTAAAATTTGTCTTAGAGATGGGTTAGATAATTCCATAAAAATTCGGCGAACTTGAATAAAAGTATGTGTATCTTTTACATTGATTTTCCTTTCTACAATATTCGCTCTGATCTGATCAACTATACTATTTTTGGGTTGAATAAAAAATCATGCTTATAGGCGAACAACCCCTTACACTTTTTATCATATCACAAAAATTGTGAGGATGCAACTGAAAATTCTTTGAGGCCCCGAATTTTTCAGGAGCTTTAGAGAATGCAAAAGTTAGTCCTAGCTAAAATGGGGCTAACGAAATAAATCTTCTGATTCTAATCTTAAGAACCTAATTTGAAAGCTTCTAAAAATAGACCATAAGTGAAACCTATTTTAAAACCATTTAAAATATCTATTCCCAAAGAACGTGCAATTTTTCCTCTACTGCCATAAACTAACCAATTTAATATTTCCGTAATCAATAAACAAATTAAAGCATACAAAACATCTAAATAACCTTCTTGACCAGCGATAGTAGAAACAGCAGTTGCTGCAAAATTACCAAACAACAAACTAATAATTAATAGAGAAATTCGACGCCAAGGATTAAGTAACCATTGTTTAAACCTCTCCAGAATAACGTTCAGTAATCTATTAAGACGGGTACTTTGCATAGATAATGTTAAATATATTTTGAACTTATATAATTTTCAACTTAAAAATGCTTTAGTGCAGCACACTAGAAATAACCAATTAATTAGAAAATCCTAAAAGCCTTCGCAATTAATACTTTTGACTTTGACTTTCTTAGTCCGCATTCCCTTGTGTTTTACACCAATGCGGGGTCTCACCGCTTTTGACTTTTGACTTCTGCGTAGGGAAATATTGTGTAGATTAACATAGCAAAATATCGCAGTCGTTATTATTGTTAAGACATTCTCAAATATAGTCACAGCAATAATTTACTTCTGACTTTTAGCTTCTAACTTCTGAGTTCTGAGTTCTTACTTCCACTATGGCAGGCTGCAGGTGTTTCAGGGTAAACAACATCAGGATGCCAAGTTATAAGGAGAAAAATAAATACTTAAATTTCAATGAAATTTCAACCTTACTCAAAAATTATTATTGCTTTAATATTCTTGTTATTAGGACTAATCATTGGCAGGTTTCAATTAACAATATCCTGGACAAAAAATGAGTCTGCAAGATTACAAACATCAAAATCTTCACCAATTTTAAAACCTCCTTTATCAAACATTCCTACTCCAACACCCCTACCAAAATCTCTAACAAAACAAACCCAAGAATGTAATCTTCCCATAACTATTTCTGAATCATCTATAGTTAAAACTAATAGAGGAGCTCTTCGAGTTAACAACTGTACATATCGTCCAGTTCGTATAGCACTATTAGCTAGATCCTCAGAACAATCTTACCAAAAATCTGCTCACTGGGATTTGGCTCCAGGAGAAGGTAGTGGTAGAGGGTGTGAAACTGTTACCTATTTTCTACCCATAACTAGACATATCTTGCGGATTGTCCATATAATTAGGTGAAGTCTATACAGTAACT
>NZ_LGSU01000986.1 GCF_002260545.1 Hydrocoleum sp. CS-953
TGGGTGTTGATAGGTTGGCTGTTTCTTTAGCTGAAGGCAAAGAAGACGGATAGAGGTAGTTATAAATGCTGAACCTGCTTGTTATAACCATAATATTGAAACGGTCTCTAGGTTGCAAGGCCCTGTCCGTCGTGGGGCAAAATATGAGCGATCGCTTGATGTATTGCGAATTGTTAAAGAGTTAGACCCGAATATTCCCACTAAGTCTGGGTTAATGTTGGGACATGGAGAAACAGAAACCGAAGTAGTAGAAGCAATGGCAGACTTGAGAAAAGTAGGATGCGATCGCATAACTTTAGGCCAGTATATGCGACCTTCCCTAGCACATTTGCCCGTGCAAAAATATTGGACACCAGAAGAGTTTGACCAGCTAGGGGCGATCGCTAAACAAATGGGCTTTTCTCATGTTCGTTCTGGTCCTTTAGTTCGTAGTTCCTATCATGCTGGAGATAGTATTTAAGATTATTTGGGGATAACTTCCACAATATTCTTACTGAAAAATAAGGGTATTAGCCTTTTTGAGTCGGAAATACCTTGGTTTTCAGCCCTTGAGCCTCAAAAACTTACGATATTGGGGTGACGCGAGGCAGAAAAATCACTCTTGCTATACTTTCTGACTACCTTCTCTATAACTCCTATTTTTCCTNAAAAACTTACGATATTGGGGTGACGCGAGGCAGAAAAATCACTCTTGCTATACTTTCTGACTACCTTCTCTATAACTCCTATTTTTCCTCATTCTTAACTACTCCCTACTCCCTACTCCCTACTCCCTACCTCAACAAAAAGTATTTATTCAGCAAACCCTAATTATTGAATCTATCCACAAGATATATACTGCCATTCATCTTTTAACAAAGACAATAACTTTTCATCTCCTTTCGCCTTAGCTATTAAACATCGGCGTTCCAAAATATTACATAAATTTATTTTGTGAACCTGAGCTACATTGTTTTTTGCTTGAAGAAAAGAAACAGTTTGCTTCTCCTTACCTAAGGAATAGTTGACAGTGCAAAACATCTTTTTAGGAGGATGCCCATGTATGGGGATATGTCTAGGGTAAGGATAATTCCATCCTTGACCTCTATGTTGTCCTCTATATTTCTCCACCTCTTCCCCAAAGATCGTATTAATAGTGGGAAGGTCTTGTCGATTATTTGGATAGTCATTATTTAGTTTCATATCCTCAGACCCTATTGTAAAGTTATTTTCATTAACAAAAAGTATTTTGATTTCTGTATCTATTTTTACATTTTTCTAAAAAATATTCTGATTTTTGACAAAATTTTACATCGACAGTTAGACCTTGTAGGAAGTCTGCACCAATATCAGTCATTAGTTAGCCTCCTAGATCGGGACTTTCTGAGAGCATGTCATGCTACACAAACCTCAGAGATGACTTTGGACTTGTCCGTAGCAGTGTATCTCGGACAATAAAATCTTTCACTTAGTTTCGATACTGTCCACACTCTATCCCCTCATAGGGACTTAATTATTGATTTTTTATAGAAAAAAATTACCTTACTTTTGTATGTTGACAAAATAACCAAGTATTATTTAAAATAAAACTATAAACAAATAAATCAATAACTTAGGCCACAATAATATATTGAACTTTAAGGTAGATTTTATGAAAAAGTCTATAGAAAATAAGTCTACTGGTACTCATCCATTGAATAGATTTGTAACTAGAGAGGCCCTAGCATTTCATTTAGGAATTAAATCAGACAATATATACAAAATAAGCTGTTGGCGATATGTAATTCATGTTGTAGGAAAAGGTAAAAGTAGATTTGTCAGTTATGCTGATCTGCCACCAATTTTAGGAGTAGAGGAACCAAGAAAAGCTGATTTTGCTAAATGGCGCAAGCGAATAAAAACTAGAAAGCAAAAGTATGTACCTAAATTTTGGTCAGAATTTTATGTCAAAAAAATTGAAGAGTCTAATTCAATTCAAACCTTATTAAAATGGGAAAATTTAGTCAAACAATGTAAGTCATTAATCTCATTAGAAGGAATCCAAAAAATTGAGAATGCTTTAGCTNAAAAGTATGTACCTAAATTTTGGTCAGAATTTTATGTCAAAAAAATTGAAGAGTCTAATTCAATTCAAACCTTATTAAAATGGGAAAATTTAGTCAAACAATGTAAGTCATTAATCTCATTAGAAGGAATCCAAAAAATTGAGAATGCTTTAGCTCAAGAAAAGTCTAGATTAGAAAAAATCAGTCACTAAAATTTTTGAAATAAAACGATAAAAATATTGATTGCTATTTGACTAATTGTCAAGTTGAGTTAAATAGCAATTGAGTAAAATAGTAAAATTAATTAACTTATATTTATAACAGATTTAAACAAAGCGATCGCTGCCACAAAACAAATATAGCAATCCTAAATAAGTCGTAACAAATCAAAAAGTAAATAAAAAAACTGAAAGTCCCACCAGATGAGCTGTAGCAATAGTGCCTCTCTTGGTGCGCGNCTTATATTTATAACAGATTTAAACAAAGCGATCGCTGCCACAAAACAAATATAGCAATCCTAAATAAGTCGTAACAAATCAAAAAGTAAATAAAAAAACTGAAAGTCCCACCAGATGAGCTGTAGCAATAGTGCCTCTCTTGGTGCGCGTTCCCTCTCTTGGTCAGCATTCCCTTGCGCCTGGCGGCGACGCGGGGTCTGACCGCTTGCGTCTATCGCCGACGCGGGGTCGCACCGCTGTTGCCTAAAAAGCAGTAAGATTTTTGACACGAATATGCGGAGGATTGCTATATTAAATCTGACACAGTAAATCTGGCAAAAATAGAAAATTAGGCTATAGAGGAAAAAAAGCAGAATAAGTAACACAACATCTACTCCCCATATTGACCAAATTGCCTCAAAATAAAGAGTATAGATTTAGTCAAGGAATAAGGAGTAGACCATGCGACTATTACACACCATGCTGCGAGTCAACAACTTAGAAGAATCCCTCAAATTCTACTGCGATGTCCTCGGCATGAAACTACTACGCCAGAAAGACTATCCTGGTGGGGAATTTACTCTGGCCTTTGTTGGTTATGGCGATGAGTCAGACCATACAGTATTAGAACTGACCTATAACTGGGGTACCGATAAATACGATTTGGGCAACGCTTATGGCCATATTGCTTTGGGAGTTGATGATATTTATGGCACTTGCGAACAAATAAAAGCACAAGGAGGCAAAGTTACTAGGGAACCAGGGCCAATGAAACATGGTTCCACAGTTATTGCTTTTGTGGAAGACCCAAATGGATATAAAGTAGAGCTAATTGAGTTAAGCACTCACAGTAGTAGCTCAGAAAAAGAAGTTGCAGCTAGTGCTAATTAAAAAATTACAGAAGAGGGAGAAGAGAAGAAGTTAAGGAAGTCAGAAAGTTGTTTTTGTAAAGGGGGATGCGTGAGCAACCCTCCAAAAACATTTCCCTCAAAAAGGTAGGGTAAAGGTAGGGTAAATTACCCAATTATTTTGATAATAAATAATTAGTAATTAACTCAAAGCTAAATAAATGATGTTTTTGGCTATCTTTCTTTAATCTGAAAAACTCAGGGAGGATTAATTTGTGGTAAATATTTTGGCTGGAAAAATATCAGGCTAATATCTATGAACCTTTGTCATAATTTGGCAAAATTATAGACTTATTGAGTAGATAAATACAGTCTAGAGTTAAACCCACAATATATCTTCACTTCTTCCTTTTCTAAGAAATACAAGGTTAAACTAAGCTAAAGCAAGGTTAAAAGCTACTATATAACTATAATTTTATTTAATTACCAATGGACAATTAATAATTAATCAACGAGGTCATTATCAATTATCCATTATCAATTATCCATTATCAATTATCCATTATCCATGCAGCCAACTGACCCAAGCAAATTTACAGAACAAGCCTGGGATGCTATAGTAAAATCCCAAGATGTTGCTAGACGCTACCAAAACCAACAACTAGAAGTAGAACACTTAATTATTGCTCTCCTAGAACAACAAGGCACAGCTAATNTAATCAACGAGGTCATTATCAATTATCCATTATCAATTATCCATTATCAATTATCCATTATCCATGCAGCCAACTGACCCAAGCAAATTTACAGAACAAGCCTGGGATGCTATAGTAAAATCCCAAGATGTTGCTAGACGCTACCAAAACCAACAACTAGAAGTAGAACACTTAATTATTGCTCTCCTAGAACAACAAGGCACAGCTAATAAAATTTTAAATCGTTCTGGTATAGAACCGGAACGCCTTCTGCAACAAATAGACACTTTTGCTAAACGCCAACCTAAAATAGGTAGTATAGAACATCTCTACTTAGGGCAAGGTCTGGAAATTTTTCTAGACCTCGCTGATGAAGCTAGAGAAAAATGGGAAGATAAATTTATTGCTGTTGAACATCTCCTACTCGCCTTTCACCAAGATAAACGTCTGGGTAATAAACTTATTGGTGGTGGAACTCCTCAACTACCAACTCGCCCTGGTTTTGAACGCCCCCAAACTACTCCACAAGTTGAATTTGAAGAACTAGAGGCAGCTATTAAAGCAGCTCGAGGTAGTAACAAGGTTGAAGACCAAAACCCAGAAGCTACTTATGATGCTTTGGAAAAATATGGGCGCGACCTGACGGAGTTAGCTAAAGCAGGTAAACTTGACCCGGTTATTGGTAGAGATGAAGAAATTCGGCGGGTGGTTAGTTGTCTGTCTCGTCGAACAAAAAATAATCCTGTACTTATTGGGGAACCCGGGGTGGGTAAGACGGCGATCGCTGAAGGTTTAGCTCAACGTATTGTGAATGGCGATGTTCCGGAGTCTCTGAAAGAACGGCAACTTATTAGTCTGGATATGGGTAGTCTTATTGCAGGGGCAAAGTTTAGAGGAGAATTTGAAGAACGTCTCAGATCGGTTTTGCGGGAAGTTACCCACTNATCCTGTACTTATTGGGGAACCCGGGGTGGGTAAGACGGCGATCGCTGAAGGGTTAGCTCAACGTATTGTGAATGGCGATGTTCCGGAGTCTCTGAAAGAACGGCAACTTATTAGTCTGGATATGGGTAGTCTTATTGCAGGGGCAAAGTTTAGAGGAGAATTTGAAGAACGTCTCAGATCGGTTTTGCGGGAAGTTACCCACTCGGACGGTCAAATAGTTCTGTTTATTGATGAGTTACATACAGTTGTTGGTGCAGGTTCGGGGGGCGGTACTGGTTCTGGTGTAGATGCAGGGAATTTGCTCAAACCAATGCTTGCTCGTGGGGAACTTCGTTGTATTGGTGCAACAACTATTGATGAATATCGTAAACATATAGAGAAAGATGCTGCCCTCGAACGTCGGTTTCAAAAAGTAGAGGTTGGTCAACCTAGTGTTGAGGATACTATTTCTATTTTGCGGGGGTTGAAAGACCGTTATGAAACTCACCACGGAGTAAAAATTACTGATGCTGCTTTGGTTGCTGCTGCTACTTTGTCTAACCGTTACATTTCAGACCGCTTTTTACCAGATAAGGCGATCGACTTGGTAGATGAAGCTGCTGCTCAATTAAAAATGGAAATTACTTCCAAACCAGTGGAGTTAGAAGCTATTGACAGACGGATAATGCAGTTGGAGATGGAAAAACTTTCTATTGAAGGAGAGTTGCAAGGCAATAATAAAGATAAAAATGCTGAAGCTACCCCACCTGTAAAAGTATCTCCCACTTTACAACGCATTACTAATGAAATTAATACTTTGAAACAAAAGCAGGAAAAATTTGCCTCTAAATGGTCTGGGAAAAAGAGTTGTTGAATGCTATTAATTCCCTCAAAGCAGAAGAAGAT
>NZ_LGSU01000987.1 GCF_002260545.1 Hydrocoleum sp. CS-953
AAAAAATATACTGTTAAGTGCTTATGCAAAATTAATTACACATTTTATTATATATCTCCAATCTTATCCATAAATTATCAATTCTTTTGCCCTATTCCCTATTCCCTGTTCTCTGTTCCCTATCTCAACTAGAAAATTCCTAAAAGCACAACTACTTATAATTATAAAATAATCAAATATCAAAAAAATTAACTTGAAAATAAAAATGTTAAAAAGAACACAAAATCCGTCTCCAACTCACCACCTTACGGTGCTTTATATTGCCGGACTCAGTGTAATTGCAGGGTTATTTGTATTTGAAAAAATGATAGTAAAAAAAGCCCTAGAATATCAGTTTACCAGTTCTCGGGTAATTAATATTGCAGGTCGTCAAAGAATGCTGAGTCAAAAACTCAGCAAAGCTTCATTAGCTCTCAAGTTTACTGCCAACCCAGAAATAAAAAAACAACGTCAAGAGGAACTACAAGATGTTGTGCAGTTATTCCAACGTTCCCATGAAGGACTACAGTGGGGAGATTCAGAGTTAGGATTACCTGCTAATAAGAATAGCCCTAAAGTAAAACAAATGTTTGCTGAGATGGACGAATATTATCAACCAATAGTCGAGGCGGCTAAAGGTTTACTAATAGCTATAAACTCAGATTCAGAACAGAAAAATATTAGTCNCTACAAGATGTTGTGCAGTTATTCCAACGTTCCCATGAAGGACTACAGTGGGGAGATTCAGAGTTAGGATTACCTGCTAATAAGAATAGCCCTAAAGTAAAACAAATGTTTGCTGAGATGGACGAATATTATCAACCAATAGTCGAGGCGGCTAAAGGTTTACTAATAGCTATAAACTCAGATTCAGAACAGAAAAATATTAGTCCTTTTGTCGAAAAAATTCTGGAAAATGAGGCAAAATTTCTTCCACGAATGAATGAAATTGTCTTCCAATATGATGATGAGGCCCAAAAAAAAGTTCAGCAAGCTAGACAGACCGAAAATTTATTATTGATAGTGGCTCTATTACTACTTTTGTCAGAGGGACTCTTTGTATTTCGACCTGCAGTGAAACAGGTTAAACTGTATATTCAAAAACTGGCCCAATCCCAGAAAGAAACCGCTCAGATAGCAACAGAATTAGAAGAAAAAAATCAGCAATTAGATACGGCCTTAAAAGAAGCTCAATCAGTAGCCAAGCTCAAATCAGAATTTGTGGCCAATATGAGTCATGAAATACGCACCCCAATGAATGGAGTAATTGGGATGACAAGTCTACTGTTAGATACTGCTCTAGATCCTAAACAACGAAACTTTGTCGAAATTATCCGTGATAGTGGTGATAATTTGCTGGTTATTATTAATGATATTCTCGACTTCTCAAAAATTGATGCTAATAAGTTAGAGTTAGAAAACCAAGCTTTTGACTTGCGAGAATGTATAGAATCTTGTTTAGATCTGCTAGTTCCTCAAGCTACAGAGAAAGAACTAGAATTAGCCTATATTATGGATGATTCTACTCCCTCTACAATTGTGGGGGATGTGACTCGCTTGCGTCAAATTATAGTTAATATAGTCAGTAATGCGGTGAAATTTACTAACTCTGGAGAAGTAGTAATAAGTGTCACTGCTGAAGAAATTAACTCTGATAATTCTCAATCTCCNGAATCTTGTTTAGATCTGCTAGTTCCTCAAGCTACAGAGAAAGAACTAGAATTAGCCTATATTATGGATGATTCTACTCCCTCTACAATTGTGGGGGATGTGACTCGCTTGCGTCAAATTATAGTTAATATAGTCAGTAATGCGGTGAAATTTACTAACTCTGGAGAAGTAGTAATAAGTGTCACTGCTGAAGAAATTAACTCTGATAATTCTCAATCTCCTACCCACCAAATCCATTTTGCTGTTAGAGATACTGGTATTGGTATTCCACCAGAAGGTTTGAAGCGACTTTTTCAATCTTTTTCTCAAGTAGACTCTTCCACTACTCGTAAATATGGAGGTACTGGTTTAGGTTTAGCCATTAGTCAGCGACTATGTGAAATGATGGGCGGACAAATGTGGGTAGAAAGTGGGGGAAATGTGGGAGGAAATGCTGTTGTTACGAATCAAAATAATTTGCTTTCTCAAGATTCTGCTACTGTAGGTTCAATATTTCACTTTACAATTTTAACTACAACTGCTCCCAGTATTCCTAAAGCTTATCAAAATCCTCAGCCTCAACTTACTGGTAAACGAGTATTAATAGTTGATGATAATCCTACTAATCGACTCATTTTAAAAATACAAACTAAAAAGTGGAATATGATTTCTACAGAAGCAGAGAGTGGAGCAGAAACTATAGAGTTGCTGAGGAAAGGCAGAAAATTCGATCTCGCTATTTTAGATATGCAAATGCCAGAAATGGATGGTCTTACTTTGGCTGCTGAAATTCGTAAGTTGGCAAAACTGAAAACGCTTCCACTGGTGATGCTGAGTTCAGTATGTTATACGAAAAGTGATGCTACGAAACATTTGCAATCTTTTTTAAATAAACCGATTAAACCCAATCAATTGTACAACGTACTGATGCAAATTTTTGCTAGCCAGCAAATTGGGATTAGAAATCAAGTTCAGATAGATATTAATCAGAATCTGGCGAAACAACTGCCTTTAAGAATTTTAGTTGCTGAAGATAATGTGGTAAATCAAAAGGTAGCATTGTCGATGTTGCAGCAGATGGGTTATCGCGCTGATGTAGTTAATAATGGTCTGGAAGCTTTGACAGCTTTGGAGCAAATACCTTATGATTTGGTTTTGATGGATGTACAAATGCCAGAAATGGGAGGTTTGGAAGCAACACAACATATCTATGAAAAGTATGGCAAAGACTTAGAAAAAAGACCTGTTATTGTGGCGATGACGGCTGGAGCGATGGAGGGCGATCGCGACATTTGCATGAAAACTGGTATGGATGATTATATTAGTAAGCCAGTCAAAATGGAAGCTTTGCAGCAGGTGTTGGCAAATTGGGGAACAAGAATTTTGGCAAATAAAAATTCAGATTTAGAAGTACCTCTGGAAACATTCGAGTTTGTTTCTAACTCCTCCCCTGCAAACTTAAGTAATATTTCTACCGATATTCTAGTAGACTGGAAAGTCCTCGCCAATATTCGTAAACACCTACAAAAAGATGATGAACGAGATGTAGTAGGAAAATTGATTGATTTGTTTCTTGAGGATACTTCACAACTGTTAGCAACAATGAAAAAAGCTATTGAGGAATTTGACGCTGAAACTTTACAATTAACTGCTCACAATTTAAAGGGAAGTTGTGGAAATTTGGGAATTGTAGGTATGGAGAAAACTTCTGCGTCTCTGGAGAAAAAAGCTAAACTTGGTTTAATAGTTGAAGCAGAAAAACTGTTAATTAAATTAGAAAATGAGTTTGTTCTGACTCAAGCTGAATTACAGCGCTTTTCAGTTGAGTAAACCACAAAACTTTTGTAGGAGTCAGGAGTCGTAGGGGCTTGCTGGCCATGAAAAACGCAAAGCTCCGCTTTATATGTCGCTCCGCGTTTTTCATGTCGGCTCAAGCGCCGTTAGCGGAGCTTTGCGCTAGCAAAACGGAGTTGTGCGATAGCAAAACGCCCGTACAGGAGTCAAAGGCTAGTTTCAAAGCTCTACATCCTCAAGTTGCAACCGAATACAAGTCTTCGATTATGTCCCCAGTGCAAATCGACTGTGGTTTATCCATTTGAAAACTGCTGTAGAAAATATTTCATTAATTGATAATGGATAATGGATAATTATTTTTGTTGACGAAGCGTTGCGGAACGCAAGCATAATTATCAATTATTTAGATATCTCTAGAAAAGAGGAAGTAGGGAGA
The DNA here is from genome assembly GCF_002260545.1 of Hydrocoleum sp. CS-953. Lineage (GTDB taxonomy): Bacteria > Cyanobacteriota > Cyanobacteriia > Cyanobacteriales > Microcoleaceae > Trichodesmium. The sequence goes on from NZ_LGSU01000987.1 coordinate 3,860, forward strand.
ATTAATTGATATTTCTGTGGGATAATTTATTTTATTTTTTATTTAGCAATCCTAAATGATTTGTGAGAATTTTTATAATAGTTAAGATTGAGGGAAAACTTGAAAATTCTGACTCCTGACTCCTGACTCCTGTAAGGGCGTTAACGATAGTTATGCGAAGCTAACGGCCGTTTCGCTGCGCGACATGTTTGCGGAGCATTCCGTCAGGAAAACGCCCCTACCACNGGGCGTTAACGATAGTTATGCGAAGCTAACGGCCGTTTCGCTGCGCGACATGTTTGCGGAGCATTCCGTCAGGAAAACGCCCCTACCACAAAAATATTACAATTTAAATAGGATTGCTATTATGGGATTGATGATATAATTGCACAGTACAAAACTTTACCCTTGAAAGTCAATCATTTTATGAACCAGAATCTTTCCCAATTGTCAAGTTATCGACAAAATTTTCCGGCTTTAGCTAATAAAAATTATTTTAATTATGGCGGTCAAGGACCGATGCCTGAAATATCTTTGCAGGCAATTTATAACTCTTATCAAAAAGTACAAAATCTCGGACCTTTTTCTGAAAAAGTTGGTAAGTGGGTGATGAATGAAGCAGCTTTAACGCGAAGAGCGATCGCTACAGAATTAGGCGTTTATTCAGATACTATTACTTTGACAGAAGATGTTACTGTAGGTTGTAATATTCCACTTTGGGGTTTAGACTGGCAGCCTGGAGATCATCTATTACTTTCTGACTGTGAACATCCGGGAGTTATTGCTACAATTGACGAGATTCAAAAACGTTTCAAGATAGAGGTTTCTACTTGCCCAATAATGGCAACTTTAAATGAAGGAAACCCTGTAGAAGTGATAGAGCAAAATTTACGTCCTAATACAAAATTATTAGTAATTAGTCATCTTTTGTGGAATACAGGTCNTGTTACTGTAGGTTGTAATATTCCACTTTGGGGTTTAGACTGGCAGCCTGGAGATCATCTATTACTTTCTGACTGTGAACATCCGGGAGTTATTGCTACAATTGACGAGATTCAAAAACGTTTCAAGATAGAGGTTTCTACTTGCCCAATAATGGCAACTTTAAATGAAGGAAACCCTGTAGAAGTGATAGAGCAAAATTTACGTCCTAATACAAAATTATTAGTAATTAGTCATCTTTTGTGGAATACAGGTCAAGTTTTACCATTAACTGAAATTGTAAAATTGTGTCATTCTTTATTTTCATCCCCAATTAAAGTATTAGCTGATGCTGCTCAATCTGTAGGAGTTTTACCTTTAAAATTAGCAGAAACAGAAGTTGATTTTTATGCCTTTACTGGTCATAAATGGTGGTGCGGACCAGAAGGTTTAGGCGGACTTTATGTAAGTGCTAAAGCTAGAGAAAGTTTAAGTCCTACTTTTATTGGTTGGCGGAGTATTTTGAAAGATAAAACTGGTAAACCGATTGGTTGGCAACCTGATGGTAGACGTTATGAAATTGCTACTTCTGCTTATCCTTTATATTCTGGTTTAAGGGAGGCAATAAATTTACATAATCAATGGGGAACTGCAACAAAAAGGTATGAAAAAATTAAAGAGTTAAGTGCATATTTATGGGAAAATTTAAGCAAAATTCCTGATGTTCAATGTTTACGCACAGCACCTCCAGAATCAGGATTAGTTTCTTTTCAGTTAACCAATGGTAAATCGCATCAGCAGTTAGTTGAATATTTAGAAAGCCAGGAAATTATGGTGCGAACTATTCTCGATCCAGATTGTGTGAGAGCTTGTGTTCATTATTTTAGTGGAGAAGCAGAAATTGATAAATTAGTTGCAGAAATTAAAGCTTTTGTTTAGGTAATAGACAACAATAGGTAGGGATATTTTGACCGAATAATTAATAGTTAATAGTTAATAGTTGATAGTCAATAATTAATTATTCATTCAACAATTAAGGTTTAAAGCCTCCCCTTGAAAGGGGATAAATCAAAAAAA
>NZ_LGSU01000988.1 GCF_002260545.1 Hydrocoleum sp. CS-953
GAAGAAAATTTAGCTGAAGTCGAAGCAGCGATCGCTCACCACATTTATACTATCCAACAAGAGTCGGTGACAGAAACAGAAATTAAACGTATTCGGACATTGGTGGCGAATAGGTTTATTTTTGCGAATGAAACACCAAGTGATCGGGCAAATTTATATGGTTACTATCAGTCAATAGTGGGAGACATAGCACCTGCGCTCAATTATCCTCAGAATATTCAGGCGTTTGACTCATCAGATATTCAACAAGCAGCATTGAAATATTTATCTGTTGATGCTTATGGGGTAGTAGTGTTTCGACCTAAGTCTGTTTCATTAATGGATAATGGATAATTACCTGGTGGTTAAAACCGTAACGGAATTGAATATAACGAAATATCCTAGCACTTTTCGAGTCGGGGAGATTGGATATGGCGTTTAGCGCTCTGCTTTTTCCTGCGGAATGCTGCGCAAACCTTTCCCGCAGGGAAACGCCATCCCATCCTAAGTCATCCGGAGCATTCATGTCGGCGAGAGCCGTTTTGCTCCGCAACATGTTTGCGGAGCATTCCGGAACGGAAAAAACGTAGTTGTCCGCTAGCTAAACGACCGCTTTTTCTCTTGAAATAGAAGGCTTTAAACCCTTATTTTTCGGTAAGTATTTCCTGGGGAATGCTAATAGCTGAATGCTTACTTAAATTTTAATGGTTTGATGGTTTAAGTAATACAACTTTCCCATCAGGTAAATTCAGATTTTCTGGCAATTTTTCTGGTAATTCTGGGAGAGTATCTATTTGACTATTCACTGGATAATTTAACAGTTTTAATAGAGGAGTTGCCATTTCTAATACCTCCTCTTTTTGTACATCGGTGAGAATATCTACCCACTGTCCTAATTTTCCTTTTCTGATATGATTAGGACTCTCTTTTTTCATGCTATTAAATGANACTATTCACTGGATAATTTAACAGTTTTAATAGAGGAGTTGCCATTTCTAATACCTCCTCTTTTTGTACATCGGTGAGAATATCTACCCACTGTCCTAATTTTCCTTTTCTGATATGATTAGGACTCTCTTTTTTCATGCTATTAAATGATACTTTTTCTTGAATCTCACTTCTAGCTTTGTCGTCTAAATCAATTTCCAGATATTCTAAGATTTTTTCTAATTCCTGCTCAAAATCATGTAGTAATCTTTCATAAAAAACAAAATGAATATGCAAATATTTCTGATGTTTTAAATATCCTCCTACATGATTCATCCAGTCAGAAACAATAGTTTTCAGGTTATTGTTTAAATAAGTTTCTGGGTTAGTTTCATCAACAGTAAAAAAAGGAAAATATCTTCTTACATAAGGAGTAAATACAAAATTAGACCAAGAAATGGCTACGTCTCTAGGGTCACGAACAATATATATTATCTTGTCAAATTTTTGGATAATAGTTAAAGCATTGCTACTCATCTGAGAATGACTCCAGACCAAAGTAGAACTATTAATATAATCATCTATATCATCAACCGGATATCTAAATATATTACTTATTCTATAAAATACAGCATTTTTTGTAATATCTAAACAATTAATATTGATTTGCCCTTTTAGCTGATTAACATCCCAAGTTTTAGCAAGTTCATATATGGATTGATTTTGAATAAAACTTTCATATTTAAGACCGCTATAATCAATAAGATTATGTAAGATTGTATGGAGCCAAAAGTTGCCAATTTTAATTAAACCAGCTTTGAGGATGTGCATAGTCTTTTCCTTTAGAGTTATGGATCTTAGTCAAAATTATTATTAAAGCTATACTTTAGAAGTTTTTAACACAGTTAATTAACTTGATAATTTATGATATTAAAATTAATCATTTATCTTCCTTTGTAATAAGGATGTACATCAATGCTACAACCACCATCTACAAAAAGAGTTTGCCCAGTAATATAACCTGCTTCTTCTGAAAAGAAAAAACCAATAGTTGCAGCTACCTCCGAAGGTTTACCAAAACGCTTCATTGGTATTCCACTTATAGACCGCTTTTCAACTTCACTCCCAGGTGGACAAATACGTTTAGCCATTTCTGTTTCTATTCCTCCTGGAGCAACAGTATTAACAGTTATACCACTCGATACCAACTCCAAAGCCCAAGTGCGAGCAAAACTAATCATTCCCGCTTTTGCTATAGTGTAACTTGTGCGGTCTTGCGCTCCCAAAGCAGCTATACTCGAAATATTAACAATACGCCCCCACTTTTTCGCCTTCATTGATGGCACAACTGCTTGAACAGTTTGTATCGCGACACGCAAATTTAAGTCAATAACTGCATCGAAGTTATCCAGTGTCACCTCTTCAAGNCTCCCAAAGCAGCTATACTCGAAATATTAACAATACGCCCCCACTTTTTCGCCTTCATTGATGGCACAACTGCTTGAACAGTTTGTATCGCGACACGCAAATTTAAGTCAATAACTGCATCGAAGTTATCCAGTGTCACCTCTTCAAGTGGTTGTGGGTGTACTATTCCTACATTATTGACAACTCCATCAAAAGCATACTGCTTGGTTAAATTAGTCATAGTTTCTGTTGTGGCGTCGCGATCGCTCAAATCAACCGTAACAAATTCACCAGGAAAGGGTTTTTCGGGAACGTGACGTGCTAGACCAATTACCAGGTGTCCTTGTTTGGCCAAGTATTCTGCTGTAGAGAAACCTATCCCTCGACTTGCACCAGTAATTAGGGTAATGTGTTGTTGTCTCATTTTCTTGAGAGTAAAATAATTTATCAAAATAACATGGGTCTAAAACCCCGCCTTTTAAGGCGCAATATTTTTGGAGAGTTGCTCACGCATCCCCGTTACAAAAATAACTTCTGACTTCTGACTTGTGACTTCTGACTTCGTTATCTTCCTTTGTAATAAGGATGTACATCAATGCTACAACCACCATCCACAAAAAGAGTTTGCCCAGTAATATAACCTGCCTCTTCTGAAAAGAAAAAGCCAATAGTTGCAGCTACCTCCGAAGGTTGACCAAAGCGCCCTATTGGCACCCCCCTTAAATAGCGCTTTTCCACTTCACTTCCTGATGGGTAATAATATCTAAATAATTCTGTATCAATAGGTCCAGGAGCAACAGCATTAACAGTTATCCCACTCTTGACCAACTCCAAAGCCCAAGTGCGAGTTAAACTAATCATTCCGGCCTTACTGACAGCATAAGTACCACGGTTTTGCGCGCCTAAAGCAGCGATACTGGAAAGATTAACAATACGACCCCACTTTTTTGCCTTCATTAATGGCACCACTGCTTGCACAGTTTGGATAGCAACACGCAAATTTAAGTCAATAACTGCATCGAAATTATCCAGTGTTATTTCTTCTAGTAGCTCTGGGTGTGCTATTCCTACATTATTTACCACTCCATCAAAAGCATACTGCTTGGTTAAATTAGCCAGAGTTTCNAAGTAGCTAGGTGTCGCGCGTGTAAAGCAGCGATACTGGACAGATTAACAATTCGACCACCCCTTTTTGCCTTCATTAATGGCAACACTGCTTGCACAGTTTGGATAGCAACACGCAAATTTAAGTCAATAACTGCATCGAAATTATCCAGTGTTATTTCTTCTAGTAGCTCTGGGTGTGCTATTCCTACATTATTTACCACTCCATCAAAAGCATACTGCTTGGTTAAATTAGCCAGAGTTTCTGTTGTGGCATGGCGATCGCTTAAATCAACTGTAACAAATTCACCAGGAAATGGTTTTTCTGGAACATGACGTGCCAGACCAATTACCAGATGTCCTTGTTTGGCTAGGTATTCTGCTGTAGAAAAACCTATTCCTCGACTTGCGCCAGTAATTAGAGTGATATGCTGTTGTGTCATTTTTCTTAAGACTTTAACTACAAATTGACCATAGTTTGATAACCTCAGATTAATTTATAGTGGAAATCATAAATTAAATGAGGTTATTACAGATTTGTGCAAATTATAGACCTACCCAGGAAATATAACTCGAACTATTTCACAGTATAACCACCATCTATTGTGAGGGAATGACCTGTAATAAAACTAGCTGCATCGGAGCATAACCAAATAACAGCATTAGCTACTTCTTCTGGTTTACCTAAACGACCAATAGGATGTGCTGCTGCCATTTGTACCTTACCTTCACTATCATCATCTTTGCCAAAAATACGGTCATTCATATCAGTTTGAATTACACCAGGACAAACACTATTAATTCTAATACCTGCTGTTGCTTGTTCCAAAGCAACAGCTTTTGTTAACCCTATTACACCATGTTTACTAGCACAGTAAATTGAACCATTAGGAACACCAACTAATCCAAATATAGAAGCATTATTTACTATTGCACCCCCACCATTTTTTAACATTTGTGGAATCTGATATTTCATTGATAACCAAACTCCTTTAAGATTAGTATCAATAATTTGATTCCAATTTTCTTCAGTTTGTTCAATACTGTTTCCTAATATGCCTTCTGTACCTGCATTATTAAAAGCATAATCTAAGCGATTATAAGTAGAAATTGTTTGATTAACTAAGTTTTCAACTTCAGTAGCTTGAGTAATATTTGTTTTGACAAAGATAGCTTCCCCACCTATTTCTTTAATCATTTCTATTGTTTCTTGACTTTCTCTTTCCCTACGACTGCCAATTACTACTTTGGCTCCTTTTTTGGCAAAAGCTATAGCAGTAGCTCTACCAATTCCAGAACTTCCTCCTGTAATTAGAGCAATTTTTCCCTCAAATTCTTTAATCATATTCATGACTTTTATTCCTTTCAAAACATGATGATGTTCAAACTAATCTTAGTATTTATATAGCAATCAATTGTGATTTGTGAGAATTTGTAATATTTGATTGTAGGGGTTTGGTCTCCTTTCCCCAAGCTAAGATCTGGTTTGGAGACCAAACCCCTACAGTTTTTTATCACATCTCATTCCTGATTGCTATAGTAGTTTTATTAGATAAAAATTTCAAAAAAATTATCAATTTAAGATTGTCTGACTCCGGTCTCTTAATGAGAAAGCATTACACAGAAAATAGAGTCTAAAATACCTAATATATTCTTGTCTAGATAATCAAAATTAACTACTACTAAATATACTGCTTCATAAAACCGATATAAAACGTCATAATATGACATTTTAATGTTTACTTCNATACCTAATATATTCTTGTCTAGATAATCAAAATTAACTACTACTAAATATACTGCTTCATAAAACCGATATAAAACGTCATAATATGACATTTTAATGTTTACTTCCTGCTTCCACCGGAACTGTCGGCAGCACTCCGTCCACAGGCATTAACGGTCAAGCCGACCGCATTTCTTAAATTAATACTTGCGTTTAAATCTCTGTCTATTGACAACCCACATTCTGGGCAATCATAAGTCCTTACATTTAATGGCATATCCTGAACATGACCACAGTTTGAGCAAGTCTTTGACGACGGAAAGAATCTATCTACTACCACTAGCTCAGAACCGTACCATTGGCACTTATATTCTAGCTGTCTCCTAAACTCATAAAATCCTTGGTCTGCAATTGATTTCGCCAGCTTATGATTGGCTAACATACCGCGAACATTCAAATCTTCTATGACAACATTGCCGTGGTTTTTGGCTAAGTATGTTGTCAATTTATGAAGTGCGTCTTTACGAATATTAGCTACTCGCCTATGTAGCCTAGCTATCTTCAGTTGTGCTGCCCTCCAATTAACAGAGCCAAGAATTTTGTTCCGGTTAATATATTAGAGTTGTTGGGAAATAAGGTAAAATGGTTCAAGCAGAAATTGGCCAGAAGAATGCTAAATATTGAACGAGCCTTAAAACA
>NZ_LGSU01000989.1 GCF_002260545.1 Hydrocoleum sp. CS-953
AACAGGGAACAGGGAACAGTGGGAAAAGTGTTTCCGTGGTCTTTGATTCATCATCAGTCTATGTCCTAATCGCCCTGGCTGTTGCTATATAATCTACTTCTCTTGATATACATATTTATATCAAAAAGTCAAGTTAATTTTTATGACAAAATTTAGATTATAAACTCGGCATTTTGTCAATAAATGTAACGGAAAATTTCAAATTTCTTATAGAATTGTATCAAAACAAAAACTTACCCTACCTTTTTTTCACATTTTCTGGTAAATATACTCATTAAGTATCAGCAATTATGCTCAAGGAGCAATACTTAATGTTCACATCTGTTAAACCCGCCGTTCGCCACATTGTCCCAGAAGACTTAAAAGGGCGATCGCTCTTAAAGGTCGTATACATCGTTCTAGAAGCACAATATCAAAGTGCCCTCTCTGGAGCAGTACGTTCTATTAACGAAAAAAATCCTAATATGGCCATAGAAATAAGTGGCTATTTAATAGAAGAATTAAGAGACCCTCAAAATTACGAAAATTTTAAAAAAGAAGTTTCTGAAGCTAACATCTTTATCGCTTCCCTAATTTTCATTGAAGACTTGGCCGAAAAAGTAGTGGAGGCTGTTACCCCCCACCGTGACAAACTGGACGTTGCAGTTGTCTTTCCTTCCATGCCTCAAGTAATGCGCCTGAATAAAATGGGCAGCTTTTCAATGGCCCAATTAGGTCAGAGTAAGAGCGCGATCGCTCAATTTATGCGGAAGCGTAAGGAAAAATCTGGCTCTTCTTTCCAAGATGGAATGTTGAAGTTGCTGCAAACTCTGCCGAAGGTGTTGAAATATATGCCTATTGATAAGGCACAGGATGCTCGCAACTTTATGCTCAGTTTCCAGTATTGGTTAGGGGGTTCCTCTGAAAACTTGCAAAACTTCCTGCTGATGTTGGCAGACAAATATGTTTTCAAGGATCAGAAAAACAGTTCTCTTCAATATGTGGAACCAGTAGTTTACCCTGATATGGGTGTTTGGCATCCCCTCGCACCTAAAATGTTTGAGGATGTCACAGAATATCTCAAATGGTACAACGACCGCAAAGATATTTCCGAAGATTTGAAAGACCCCCTCGCTCCTTGTGTTGGTTTAGTCTTGCAGCGTACCCACTTGGTTACAGGAGATGATGCTCACTACGTTGCCATGTTGCAAGAGTTGGAAGCAATGGGAGCGCGAGTTGTACCTGTATTTGCTGGAGGATTAGATTTTTCCAAACCAGTGGATGCTTATTTCTGGGAAAGTGCTGCTAAGGGAGTTGAACCTACACCATTAGTAGATGCTGTTATTTCTTTGACTGGTTTTGCACTGGTTGGCGGACCTGCGAGACAAGACCATCCGAAGGCGATCGAATCCTTGAAACGGTTGAACAGACCATATATGGTAGCGTTGCCTCTGGTTTTCCAAACTACCGAAGAATGGGAAGAAAGCGAACTTGGTTTGCATCCGATACAAGTCGCTTTGCAAATAGCTATTCCCGAACTAGACGGAGCGATCGAACCTATTATTATGTCTGGGCGAGATGGAGCTACTGGAAAAGCGATCGCTCTCCAAGACCGGATCGAAGCTGTTGCTCAACGCGCTCTCAAGTGGGCAACTCTTAGACGTAAACCTAAACTGAATAAAAAGGTTGCTATTACTATTTTCAGTTTCCCACCAGATAAAGGAAATGTTGGTACTGCTGCATATTTAGATGTTTTCGGTTCTATCTATGAAGTAGTCAAAGGACTCAAAGGCAATGGTTACGATATTCAAGACTTACCAGAGTCCGCAGAAGAGTTGATGAAGGAAGTTATTCACGATGCGACTGCTCAATATCAAAGTCCAGAGTTGAATATTGCTCACCGGATGTCAGTTGCCGAATACGAACGTCTGACTCCATACTCAGAACGTTTACATGAAAATTGGGGTCCGCCTCCAGGAAACTTGAATAGCGACGGCGAAAATTTATTAATTTACGGTAAGAGCTTCGGCAACGTTTTCATCGGAGTACAACCAACATTCGGTTATGAGGGAGACCCCATGCGGTTGTTGTTCTCCCGTTCCGCAAGTCCTCATCATGGTTTTGCTGCTTACTATACTTATTTAGAACAAATCTGGAAAGCTGATGCAGTGCTGCATTTCGGTACTCACGGTTCTCTCGAATTTATGCCTGGTAAGCAAATTGGAATGTCTGGAGATTGTTATCCAGATAATCTCATTGGTAGCATTCCCAACATCTATTATTATGCAGCGAATAATCCTAGTGAGGCGACTATTGCTAAACGTCGGAGTTATGCAGAGACTATTTCTTACTTAACTCCCCCTGCGGAAAATGCTGGTTTATATAAAGGTTTGCAGGAGTTGAACGAGTTGATCGGTTCCTATCAAACTTTGAAAGATAGCGGTCGGGGTGTTCCCATTGTCAACACTATTATGGATAAGTGTCGGATGGTGAACTTAGACCAGGATGTTACCCTGCCAGAAAAAGATGCTCAGGAGTTGACTGCTGAGGAACGGGATAAAATTGTAGGTGATGTTTATCGCCGACTGATGGAAATTGAGTCTCGGTTGTTGCCTTGTGGTTTGCACATTATTGGTAAACCTCCTAGTTCAGAAGAGGCGATCGCTACTTTGGTAAATATTGCTAGTCTCGACAGAGAAGAGGAAGGAATAACTGGGTTGCCTCGAATCATTGCTAACAGTCTCAACCGCGATATTGAGGAACTTTACCAAAATAATAATCTGGGTATTTTGGCAGATGTGGAGTTAGTTCAGAATATTACGGAAGCGACTCGTGCTGCTGTTGCTGCTTTGGTACAACAACAAACTGATGCTGAAGGTCGAGTTTCTATGGTGAGCAAACTTAATTTCTTCAACATGATGAAAAAAGTGCCTTGGATAGAAGCTCTGGAAACGGCAGGTTTTCCTGATGTTGATGCCGAACTTATTAAACCTCTGTTTGAATATTTGGAATTTTGCTTAGAGCAGGTTTGTGCTGATAACGAGTTGGGTTCTCTGTTGCGAGCGTTGGAAGGGGAATATATTTTACCCGGACCTGGTGGCGACCCTATTCGGAACCCCGATGTGTTACCGACTGGTAAGAATATGCACGCCCTCGACCCCCAGTCTATTCCTACTGCTGCTGCGGTTAAGTCGGCAAAAATTGTAGTTGACCGTTTATTGGCGCGACAGATGCAAGAAAATGGTGGGCAGTATCCAGAAACTATTGCTGTTGTGTTGTGGGGAACTGACAATATTAAGACTTACGGCGAATCTCTTGCTCAGGTAATGTGGATGGTAGGTGTGAAACCTATTCCTGATGCTTTGGGTCGGGTGAATAAGTTGGAATTAATTCCATTGGAAGAATTAGGTCGTCCGCGCGTTGATGTCGTGATTAACTGTTCCGGTGTATTCCGAGATTTATTTATCAATCAAATGAACCTTTTGGATAAAGCTGTGAAAATGGCAGCAGAAGCAGAGGAACCGGAAGAAATGAATTTTGTCCGTAAGCACGCTCTCAAGCAAGCGGAAGATTTAGGAGTAAATTTACGTCAAGCTGCAACGCGGGTATTTTCTAATGCTTCCGGTTCTTATGCTGCTAACGTTAATTTGGCAGTGGAGAATAGTACCTGGGAAGATGAGTCAGAATTACAAGAAATGTATTTGAAGCGCAAGTCGTTCGCGTTTAATTCTGATAACCCAGGAATGATGGAGGATAACCGGAAAGTGTTTGAGTCAGCGTTAAAAACTGCGGACGCGACTTTCCAGAATTTAGATTCGTCGGAAATTAGTTTGACAGATGTGAGTCATTATTTTGATTCCGATCCGACAAAAATTGTCGCGACTCTCCGGGATGATGGGAAAAAACCATCTTCTTATATTGCGGATACGACGACTGCGAATGCTCAAGTGCGGTCTTTGTCAGAGACAGTACGTTTGGATGCGCGGACAAAAATGTTGAATCCTAAGTGGTATGAGGGAATGTTGTCTCATGGTTATGAAGGAGTGCGGGAGTTGTCAAAGCGTCTCGTGAATACCATGGGATGGAGTGCGACTGCAGGTGCCGTGGATAATTGGGTTTATGAAGATGTGAATGAGACGTTTATAAAGGATGAGCAGATGCAGCAGCGGTTGTTGAATTTGAATCCGCATTCATTCCGGAAAATGGTGACTACACTTTTGGAAGTGAACGGTCGCGGTTATTGGGAGACCAGTGAGAGTAATTTGGATAAGTTGCGTGAGTTGTATCAGCAAGTGGAGGATCGGATAGAAGGGATAGAATAATTAATTGATAATGGATAATTGATAATTGATAATGAAAACTATATCTAATTATTAATTATCTATTTGTAAGAGAGTTTTTAGGGTGGGTGAATATTTATTTGCCCGCTCTAGTTTTTTGACTACTGGCGCGTCAAGCTTAAAATGGTGTGTTAGAAGTGAAGTGAGCAACAAGCAAAGACCTCTCCCCCAACCCCCTCTCCTCGTAGGAGAGGGGGTTGGGGGGTTAGGTTTCTTAATCCACATTTTCAAGCTTGACACGGCACTACTATAAAAATTTAGAAAATTTTTCTACATTTGAGGTATTTATAGCATTTTCCATTCGTGAGGTACACAATTTTTTGGCTTTGGTAATGAGATAAAATAATTGTTATTGATTTAGAGTAACTATTATTATGTTGAAACTTAATCGCCGTAAATTTTTATTGCTTAGTGGCTTAACCTTTGTTGGTACAAAAGCCTGTGCTCAAGTTAAATCCAGAAACTCAAGAACTCCAGGAGGATTAGAATCAGGTTTTCCACCTCAAAAAGTAATAGTTGTAGGAGCAGGGGTGTCTGGTTTGGTAGCAGCATACGAGCTGGCAGCAGTTGGTCATAAAGTAACAGTGTTAGAAGCACGCGATCGAGTGGGCGGTAGAGTTTTAACCCTGCGCGGTGATTTTAGTGAAGGACATTTTGTAGAAGCAGGAGCGTCAAGAATCCCTTCAACTCACGATCTTACCCTTGCCTATGTTCAACATTTTGGTCTAGAACTGAAGCCTTTTTATCCAAGAGAAGGGCTTTACATTAGGTGGAAAGATGGTAAACGTACTTTAGTTTCTGCTGATGACTTAACCAAAGCTTTCTCACAATTCCCAATATTTGAAACGACTAAGATTGGCAAGGGTTCAGATATGTTGCCACAAGCTTTTGCTACAGCTCTAACTGAAAAAATTAATCTTGGTGATGCGGTTACTCGCATTGAGCAAACATCTCTAGGTGTTCGGGTTTTTTGTAAATCTGGGCTAGAGTACAATGGAGATTTTGTGCTTTGTACTGTACCATTGCCAGTGCTAGGACAGATTAATTTTAATCCGCCACTGTCTCCTCTAAAACAGATTGCTTTTTCTGGGGGTTATAACTATCGCCCTTCTACTCGAATGTTTGTAGAATTTCCTGAACGTTTCTGGGAAAAAGAAGGTTTAAATGGTTGGGGTTTTTTAAGCGATCGCCCTGAAGAACTGTGGCAACCCACTTGGGATACTCCAGGAAAAACAGGGATTTTACATTCCTATCTAAAGGGGGAAATGGCTCTAGCTATGGATGCTCTTGACCAAGATGCTAGATTAGCTCAATTACTACAGCAATGGAAACAGATTCTACCTGGGGTTACTAATTATCAGGTGAGTTCCATCAGTTATTCTTGGATGAACGATCCTTGGTCTAAGGGAGGTTGGGCATATCCTAGTAAATCCCAAGAGGAAAAATTATTTAATAGAGTTGTTGGGAAATAACTTAGATTACAAAAAAAATAAAATGAAAACAGATATATTTAGTTAGTGATTTT
>NZ_LGSU01000099.1 GCF_002260545.1 Hydrocoleum sp. CS-953
AAATAAATGGATGCTCAAGATTCAGAATTAAATGGAAAGCTAAATCCTGTCAAAATATTTAGACGAGAAATATTACCATTATTAGCAGATTTAAGGTTAGCGATCGCTCTCCTTTTAATCATAGCTATCTCTAGTATTTCTGGAACAGTCATAGAACAGGGTGAACCAATAGCTTTTTATCAAGAAAACTATCCAGAAAAACCAGCATTATTTGGTTTTTTAACCTGGAAAGTAATTTTATTATTAGAATTAGATCATGTTTACCGGACTTGGTGGTTTTTATCAATATTAATATTATTCGGAGCCAGTTTAACAGCCTGCACATTTACCAGACAATTACCCGCCTTAAAATCTGCTAAACGCTGGAAATTTTACGATAAAAAACAACAATTTAAAAACTTAGCATTAAGCGCAGAAATAGAAACAGCTTCCTTAGATTCCTTAGAAAAAATATTACAGCAAAGAGGTTATCAAACATCTAAAGAACCAGATAAACTCTATGGACGAAAAGGAATTATTGGGAAAGTCGGTCCGATAATAGTTCATGCTAGTATGCTCATAATTTTAGCAGGCTCAATAATTGGTTCAATTACCGGATTTGTTGGTCAAGAAATAGTGCCGAGTGGGGAAACATTTCAAGTTAAAAATATTGTCGATGCTGGAATTTTTGCCGAATCACAAATCCCCAAAAAATGGTCAGTTAGAGTTAATCGTTTCTGGATAGATTATACTCCAAAAGGAACAATTGACCAGTTTTATTCAGACCTATCAGTATTAGATAAAAGTGGCGAAGAAGTAGATAGAAAAACCATATTTGTTAATCAACCCATGCGGTATCATGGAGTAACAATGTATCAAGCAGATTGGGGAATTTCTGCAGTCAAAGTTAGAATTAATAAAAGCCCTGTTTTTAAGTTACCAATGGCAAAATTAGATACAGCAGGAGGGGGAAGAATTTGGGGAACTTGGGTTCCTACAAAACCAGATTTAAGTGAAGGTATATCTTTACTTGCCAAAGATTTACAAGGAACTGTATTAATTTATGATAATACTGGTAAATTAGTTGCTAGTGTGCGAGAAGGAATGTCTACAGAAGTGAATGGTATTACCTTATTTGTTGACAAAATTATCGGTAGTACAGGTTTACAAATAAAAGCAGATCCAGGAATTCCAATTGTTTATTTAGGTTTTGGTTTATTAATGTTGAGTGTGTTAATGAGTTATGTTTCTCACTCCCAAATTTGGGCTTTGCAACAGAATGAACTACTTTATATAGGGGGTAAAACTAATCGTGCTAGTGTTGCTTTTGAACGAGAAATGTTAGAGATTTTAGACAGATTAAATATTGAATCAGGAAATGATGAGAATGTATCCCCTGAAGACAAACTTTTTCCAGATTTTCGTCGAGGTTGACTTAATTAGGGTTTGTTGAATAAAGTCTTTTAGTAGGGGTAGGAGTCAGGAGTCAGAAGTCAGGAGTCAGGAGAAATGGGGAATTTAGATGAGGTAGTGGGAGGAATTATGCCTTAATTTTCCTGTAATATTGAGCCAAAAATGCTAAATTTTTGAACCTAAATGACCTAAAAGTTCGTACTTTTTCCAGACAAAAAAAGGCTAAAAGCTTTATCTATTAAGGCTTTTATATTTAATCAGCAAGCCCTAATTATAGATCCCAAATGGGTTCTATTTAAAATTAGAGATTGAGAGTAGGGGAGCAGGGGAGTGGGGGAGAAGCAAACATAAGAATAATTAACATAATTACTAGGGAAAATCAGCAAAAAAATAATTATGATTGTATCGATCAGTTAATAACTGAAGTATCGCCCAAGTATAGCAATAATGCATGGGAATTGGTATTAAAGAAAATAACTTGAAATCCTCCCTAATAGAGTGATATAGAACAGCGAATGTGCATTAGGGTGGGATTTTTGATTGAATTTTGGTGTATTAATTTGAACACCAAACCTGTTCTTAACAATGAATAATGGATAATTAATTAATTTGGTTTAAAGCCTTCTATCTCAAGAGTAAAAAAGTATTTTTGCAAATTTAGGGAATAGGGAACAGGGAACAGGGAACAGAGAATAGGGAATAGGAAAAAAGAAAAAAGTATTTTTACAAATATGATATGCACCCCATTATTAATTATTAATTATCAATTATTAAT
>NZ_LGSU01000990.1 GCF_002260545.1 Hydrocoleum sp. CS-953
ATCTAACTATGTAATGCTCTAATTATCTATATATCAATTAATGAAATGTTGCTTAATTAGGGTTTGCTGATTAAATAAAAAAGCCTTTATATACATATCAAGGTTTAAGCATTTTTAGGTCTGGAAAAAGTACAAGGTTTTTGTTCTAAAGAGCTGCAAAAAGTTAGGATTTTGGGTTGACTATTGGCTGAAAAATTAAGGGATAATTCTTCTTCCTACCACCTCTAAATTCTCCATTGCTCCTGACTCAGTAGGGACGTTGCATGCAACGTCCCTACCTCCTTACCCATAAGACTTTTTCAGCAAGCTCTAATTAGGTGATATGAAATTTATGGTTCTTATTACTAATTTTTTCAAGGTTTAAAGGAATAAATTAATGATTAATTGGTTACTATTAAATGCAGTAATATTAATTGTTGCCTATTTATTGGGTGCTACTCCTAGTGGCTATTGGATAGGTTCTTGGTTTTATGGTATTGACATTCGTGAACAAGGTTCTGGTTCTACAGGTGCAACTAATATATTAAGAACTTTGGGAAAGTTGCCTGCTTTGGCTGTGTTATTTATTGATATTTTAAAGGCAGTATTGGCGATAGTTCTAGTACGTTATATTTACTCTCTCCTTTTTACTCAAAACCTAACTATTGCTGCTGGAATAACTGATATTGATTTAGCAAAAGAATGGATGGTTATTTTAGCAGGATTAATGGCTATATTAGGTCATAGTAAATCTATTTGGATTGGTTTTAAAGGTGGCAAGTCTGTTGCTTCTAGTCTGGGTATTTTGTTAGCAATGTCTTGGGTTGTTGGTTTAGGAACACTTGGTGTTTTTATTGTTGTTATTAGTATTAGTCGTATCGTTTCTTTGAGTTCTATTATTGCTGCTGTTGCCGCTTCGGGTTTAATGTTTATTACAGGGAAACCACTTCCTTATGAAATATTTGCTATTATTGGTGGGGTATATGTGATTTGGCGTCACAGCAGCAATATTGAACGACTATTAGCTGGTACAGAACCTCGTATTGGGCAAAAGTTATCAACAGAATCTTAGTTCAACAATTATTAATTATTAATTATTAATTATTAATTATTAATTACCTCTTCTGAAGTCTGAGTTCTGACTTAATTATTCATCTTCTATGGTTCTTTTAATGGCTCTGTAGCTACTTCATTTAAACCTACTGAATTGAGCAAATTTTGCCATTCTGAAGTAAATTTTACATCGTTGGGATTAGAGCGAATTAGTTCTGCTAAAGTAACGAGTGCTTCATACCATATACCAGCTTCTGAATAAATTAACCAGCGATCGCTCTCTGGAGTTTTTTGTATNATTAATTACCTCTTCTGAAGTCTGAGTTCTGACTTAATTATTCATCTTCTATGGTTCTTTTAATGGCTCTGTAGCTACTTCATTTAAACCTACTGAATTGAGCAAATTTTGCCATTCTGAAGTAAATTTTACATCGTTGGGATTAGAGCGAATTAGTTCTGCTAAAGTAACGAGTGCTTCATACCATATACCAGCTTCTGAATAAATTAACCAGCGATCGCTCTCTGGAGTTTTTTGTAATTTTGTTGTCAAATCTGCACTGGGATTAACTCTTTGAATTGAGCCTTCTACCATAGCTTCAGGAATAGGAGTTTCACAGATTAAACTGAACGTCCAGTTATAATTTTTACCTACTTTTAGCTCTGGTTGATCGGTAGGAATTTTAATACCTATAATACCCTGACTATCGGGCAGTAATACTATATCTTCATAAACCTTTTTTTGAGTAGAATCTTTTAAGATAAACTCTCCAGCTATAGCTGTATTTTCTGGCACATAAATAAATATTGTTGGATGTGATGCCAGGGTTAATACTTGTCTGTTATTTGTCTTAGGAGTTAAAGGAGTTAAAGGTTTTTGACCCTCATAAAAGCAACTACCCCGTGTGCCTCCAGGAACAGTATCTCCTGTACCTCTATCTGTGCGTGGAGTAATATTTGCTAATGTATTTCTTGATAAAGAAATAGTAGATAATCCTAGAAATAATAATGTCAAAACAAGAGTTTTGAGTTTCAGGGAAGATAGTAAATTTTTTTGATAAATATTCATAGTCAGATAAGGTTTGTATTTTTTCTAATTATGGTTTACTTAGAAATTATTTTCCCTAAAAATTAGAAAATATTTATTTGACTTTTAGCCTATTCATTTTAATTTTTTAGGGTTCAGAGGCGAGCAGGAGCATTTTGAGAATTCATTCATACTTATACCGTTTCACGGAAGTCAAAAGTCAAAATTTTGATTTTATCGACTTCAAACTTTGATTCCACAGTAATTTCAGGCAATTATTTCACATTTAAAGTTTGAAACTATTTGTTACCTCTTTAAAGTGAATTAGTATTACTATTATATATCGTATTTATATTTGGGTGATGCAGAAAGTATTTGCATAATTAGGAAAAGGAAGAATAGTAGCGGATTTTAGAGAATTTTTGAGAGAAGAGCAAGAGNTCCGAAAACTATTATATATCGTATTTATATTTGGGTGATGCAGAAAGTATTTGCATAATTAGGAAAAGGAAGAATAGTAGCGGATTTTAGAGAATTTTTGAGAGAAGAGCAAGAGAATATTTTTACTGGTGTTTATAACCGCCAGGCCGGTTTTTCATTTTAGTAGACCACAAAGTAGGGACTTTGTATGCAACGTCCCTACTGGTTTACCATTTTTTTAATGTGGTTTATTTACCTGAAAATTGCTTTAAAAAGACGGGACTTTCAACTTCTGAAATATTTTTGGTAAATAATTTATTTTTAGCTAATTAAAGGGCTTTTCACAAAGTTAGACTACAAAACTTTTTTCTTCTTCCTTCTTCCGTCTTCCTTCTTCCTTCTTCCTTTTAAAACTTCTTCCTTTTAAAACTTCTTCCTTCTTCTTTTAAACCCAAATATCTGTACTCTAAAAAACATGAAAACTGCTATAAAAATTATTTTCTACCAGTAACCAAATATATACCAACTGATATTTCCTTCCCTTTAAGATAAAAATCACCCCAAGATTCTACTTGAAATTTTCCACCTAAATGTGACAAAGTTTCTTGAGCAATCAAAATTCGGCAAATTCCTGGATGCCGTTCTTTTTCAAAACTTTCTAACCGAGAAGCAATATTAACACTATCCCCAATTACTCCATATTCTAAGCGATTTTTTCCGCCTAAACTACCCACTGTTACAGTTCCCGTATAAATTCCTACACGCATTTTTATTTCTGGAGAACCTTCTTGATGCCATTGATGATTCAACTTTAACAAATGTTTGTCCATTGCTAAAGCACAATTAACTGCATTTTGAGCATCTATAGCAATCTCTTCAACAGTGTTACTAGGTACTGGTATACCAAATACTGCAATTATTCCATCTCCAGTAAATTTATTGACTATTCCGTGATGATTAATAACAATATCTGTCATAGCACTCAGATATTCATTTAACCAAATCATTAAAGCTTCTGAGGATTTTTTTTCTGAGATAGTGCTAAAGTTTTTTAAGTCAGTAAATAAGATAGTTGCTGTAACTGTTTTTGGTGGTAAAATTCCACTATTAATTAAGTCTGAACGTTCTTGCCAAAGAGCATTAGCAATCTGTGGAGAAGTTTGCTGACCTAATAATTTCATCACCAGATTTTGTTGTTGCCATGATTCTTGAATCTTATAACAGATAACTATGCCACCTGTAATCACCATTCCTGTTACTGGTGCTGCTATAGGTATCCATTTTGAATTGAGAAAAATAGCATAACTAATACCTATTAAAATACCTAAACTCAGAAAATTCATTAACACCAAAGTTATAAGTTTTCTGATATTCCAAGCTAGGCTAGCACCAACAATTGACCAAGCTATAATCCATAGTATTTCTGTTGATTCTTTCCAGAATAAAAATAACTTTCTATTATCAAGAACTGCACTAATAATTTGACTTGTAATGTGTGCATGAACCTCCACTCCTGCAATTCTTAATAACTTTAAACTAGCAAAACTATCAGGAGTAAAAAAAAGGTCATTTCCACTAGGAGCAGTAGTACCAATCAGAACAATTTTATTTTTGACTAATTTAGGGTCAAAATTACCTTTTAAAACATTCGTTATAGTAATTTTTGGAGCAACAGATTTAGAATTACGATAATTAATTAAAATTCTATATTTTTCGGATAGGTTTTAAGCTAACCCNGAGCAGTAGTACCAATCAGAACAATTTTATTTTTGACTAATTTAGGGTCAAAATTACCTTTTAAAACATTCGTTATAGTAATTTTTGGAGCAACAGATTTAGAATTACGATAATTAATTAAAATTCTATATCCTGTATCATCTATTCTTTGGTATCCTCCTGAATTTGATTTTAATTCTTTAAATAATACGTCACCTAATTTATATTCATTATTCTCAGTTAAAGCAGGGGATATTCCATAATCTTTCAGATAAATAAGAGCTAATTGTAGAGAAAAAGCTGTCAATGTTTGATTGCCATCATCTGTAAATAGTAAAGTACGACGCACTACACCATCCGGGTCAATACTAATATTATTAAACCCAATTCTTTCTTGTGGCATTGTTGGAGGTGGCCCTACTGTATCACGAACAGATTCGCCAACGAAAGTAATAGCAAAAATATTCGGTTTTTTTAGTTGTTCTAATAATTCTGAATGACCAGGGTCATAAGGAATATCTCGATATATGTCTATACCTATTGCTTTGGGTTGATGGTTTTGTAGAGATACTAAAACTTTGGCCATAATTTCATCATGTATTGGCCATTGCTGCAAATACTGAATATCTTTTTCAGTTATCTCTACTATTAAAAGTCGAGGATCTGGTTTTTCATCAGACCGCAGACGCATCATACCATCAAATATTTTTATTTCTACTGGTTGAAATCCTCCTAAATTTCTGAAAAATAGTAAAGCAAGGATAGTAACACTAGAAAGAGTAATTATTGGTATTGGTATCCTTAGAGAATTAATTTTTTTATCGATCCATTGGAAAAAATGTATAAGCCCCATAATTTTAATGGCCATTAATCCTCTTTCAATTAGTTGTAAGTAAGTATTCTCCACACTTATGTACTATTCAGATAGATATTCAAACTATCGATTAATTTTGATAACAAAAGCATGGAGATTAGGGAATTTCCCCTCAGTTCACCTACTCATGTCTAACACCATCTGGCATTATTGTGCCAATAAGAATTGCTCCTTCTAAACTAGCTCCTTCCAAATTTGCTCCCCCTAGGTTTGCTCCTTCTAAGTTAGCTCCTGATAAATTTGCCCCTACCAAATAAGCTCCTCCTAAGTTTGCTCCTCCCAAGAAAGCTCCTTCCAAATTAGCTCCTTCCATATAAGCTCCCCCAAGGTTTGCTCCTCCCAAGTAAGCTCCTCCTAAATAAGCTCCCCCTAAGTTTGCTCCCCCTAAGTTTGCTCCTCCTAACTTAGCTCCTGCAAGGTTGGCGACTGGTAGTTTTGCTTCCCCAAGATTTGCTCCTCCAAGGTTTACACCTCCTAGTCTGGCTCCTTCTAGGTAGCAGTTTGGACACTCACGAGTCTCTAACAAAAGTCTAATGTTTCGTTCTATTTGTTGGTTAATCATTACTTAGAATCATTAAAATCTAGTCTAACTATTTATAACTATAGTTAGTAATGCAGCTACTGGTAATATCATGTCGGGTTGAACAGTGATAAATAAATAACTAGGTCGGAGTCAGTCATCAGGAGGGAAGAAAGAAGAACAGGAAAAGAAGGAGAAAGTTTTTTTGATCACTAATTATCCGGACATTATATAAGTCAAAAGTCAAAAATAAAAAATAA
>NZ_LGSU01000991.1 GCF_002260545.1 Hydrocoleum sp. CS-953
TATCAGTTATCGGTTATCAGTACCTCTAGCTAAACCCAGAGGCTTGAAATTCAGTTATCAGTTACCAGTACCTCTAACTAAACCCAGAGACTTGAAATTCAGTTATCAGTTACCAGTACCTCTAACTAAACCCAGAGACTTGAAATATTGAATCGAATATTTTTTTCATCCCCTTAAAGATGTAAATTTTGACCAAAAAATAAGGTCAAAATTTACACCTTTTATTAATTGTATTGGCATGAAAAATAGGCGTTGCTGATTTTAGGTATAGAGTTCATAACTCAGGAAAATGAAGAGTAATTAATCAGGTAAAACCATATATTCTCCCAACTCAGATTTGGAAAAAACCCCTCTTTCTTCTGAGGTATCATACCAACATTCAGCAACGCCCCAAAATTAACCCGAAGTTTCTGGTACTTCTTCTGCTTCTCCTTCTGCTTCTCCAAACACTACTCGCAGTAGGGGAGGCGCTAAGAATGTTGTAATAATTACCATAAGAATAATTGCTACATCCAAAGCTGGAGATAAAGCACCACTAGCAGAACCAACTGAGGCAAAAACCAAACCAACTTCGCCCCGTGGTACCATACCAACACCAATAGCTAAACGGTTAACTGAACCTAAACCAAATACACTAAAACCGCAGGCAACCTTACCAACAATGGCAACTACTATTAAAAAGATAGCAATTACTAAACCTTCACGGTTAGTAGGAATAGCTGGGTTAAGCACCCCTAGATTAGTTTTTGTTCCCACAGTAACGAAGAAAATAGGAACGATAACATCAGAAATAGGACGAATTAGTTCTTCCAATTCTCGTCCGACTTCTGATTCATCTAAATTATCTAAAACTAATCCAGCAGCAAAAGCTCCCAATATAGCTTCCAAATGGATAGCAGTACCAATGTAAGACATAAATAATGCAATGGTCAAAGCAGGAATAACTGCTCGTCCACGGGTTTTGAATTTTTCACCAAAGAAAACAAAAGTGTCATTGAAGAAACGACCTAGCAATATTGCGCCCACCAAAAATACACTAGCACTAACAATTAGATAGACAACGTTGATGACATCTACTTCCCCAGTTTTTGCTAAACTTGCTACCACTGCCAGGATAATAATACCCATAACATCATCTATAACTGCAGCACCAAGAATAATTTGACCTTCTTGTGTGTTGAGACGGTTAATTTCTGCTAGTACCCTAGAAGTTATACCAATACTGGTCGCTGTAAGTGCTGCTCCGGCAAAAATTGCTGGTACTGCTGAGACATGAAATATTAGCATCATTCCTGCCGTACCTGCGATAAATGGCAGTGCAACTCCGACAGTTGCTACAACTAATGACTGAATACCAACTTGCATTAAGTCTCTAATGTTAGATTCTAGACCAATTTCAAACAACAAAATTATGACACCTAGTTCTGCTAGAACTTCTAGTACCTCACTTTGGACTTGAAATGTAGCCTCGGCAGCATCAGGAGCTAAACCTGCTGTTGATTGTAAGATGCTAATAATTACTGACGAAGAACTATCAGCCCCACTTTCTGGAAAAATTACTAAGTTTAGGGCGGAAATACCGATAACCACACCTCCGACCAGTTCTCCTAATACTGGTGGAAAACCTAGCCAGTTAAAAAATTCGCCCCCTGCTTTACTAGCTATGTAAATGGCCACTAAACTCAGAAGCACTCCTGCTACTACCATTGCTGGTTCGGCTTCTGTTTCTGTAGCCGTAGCCAATATTGGTTGAATATTGCTCGATAAAGGAAATAAGAAAATTTCACTAAAAAAATTGGACCCTGCCATTGAAGTAAACATTAAATCTTTCTAAATCAATCTGATTTATTTAATTTAGCAGGACTTTGGCTACAGAGGGTTAGTATTTGGGGTATAAAAATATTTTGTAGTGGTTATAAAAGATACTAGAGTTAGACTTTTTATAGTTGGAGATATCTATATATAGAGGTTGCTGAATAAATCTGAAGTGCAAAAAGATGAGTATTTGAGTCTCAAAAATGTTGCATTTTTACGAAAATTCTCCAAAAAAAGGCATCATCGTAGAGATTAAAACTATTTTTTTCAGCCAACCCTATATAGAACCCATTTGGTATCTAGTTGTGTACTTAAATAGGGGTGGGGAGTTTTCGGATTTTTTTTTGGCTCTAAATTGATTTTGAGGTAAATAATTTAAAGTAGGTAGAAACGAAAAATTTTTTGAGAGGAATTGCGACAAAGGTTAAAGGATTAATTGTGATGATTAGAGCTGGAGAAAGTAATTGAGAAGGGAGCAGCAAAAACAACTGCTCTCTCAAATAATTGTTAGGGTTTGGAGACCAAACCCCTACTTTTTAGATTGGCTCTAAATTGATTTTGAGGTAAATAATTTAAAGTAGTTATAAACGAAAAATTCTTTGATAGGAATTGCGACAAAGGTTAAAGGATTAATTGTGATGATTAGAGCTGGAGAAAGTAATTGAGAAGGGAGCAGCAAAAACAACTGCTCTCTCAAATAATTGTTAGGGTTTGGAGACCAAACCCCTACNATTAGAGCTGGAGAAAGTAATTGAGAAGGGAGCAGCAAAAACAACTGCTCTCTCAAATAATTGTTAGGGTTTGGAGACCAAACCCCTACCTTTTTATACTCACTCTAAATTTATTTAGAAGTAAATAATTTAAAGTAGTTATAAACGAAAAATTCTTTGATAGGAATTGCTACAAAGGTTAAAGGGTTAATTGTGACGATAATTGTTCTAACGTCTGCTTTTGCTAATTTAACTATTTGTTTTGCTACCCAGTCAGCAGACATAATTCCTACAGGATTTAGATTACTTTTAAACGGACCTAATATTAATTTCCGAATCACACAAGGAGAATCTAATTTCCTCAAAGTAACTAAATCTCCGAGAGTTCTTTTTGTTAGTTCATAAAGGGGACTAAAGGCTGGATTAACTTCTGCTTCGGAGGTATTTACCCAGACTTCTTTACAGGCAATATCAGAATTTGTTTTGACTGTTTTGAGGAATATTTCTAACATTCGCCAGCTAGAAAATGTGTTTATTTCGTAGGATTTGGCGATCGCTTCTGCTGTCTTTTCTCCATGTACGTTAATTCCGTGGTTTAAGACTAATATATCTACTTTTTCTAATAATTCTGCTAATTTTTCTTCTTGACCTATTTCCCAAGTTATGGTATTTAGTTCTAATTTTTGACCAGCTATGTCTAAGGTGATGGTCTGGTCTTTGGATGTTAGAGCAATAACTTTTGCCCCTGCTTGATGAAGGTGTTTCAGGAGACTTTGGCCTAAGCTGCCAGAAGCTCCTGTGACGGCGATGGTTTTGCCTTTGAGGGAAAGTGCTGTACCCATGAGTTTATCTACTAAGGTGAGGGTTCCACAAAAATAGGCATTTTGATTGTCGAAGTGGTGTCGCCAATGGTAGGGACGGTTTACGAGCCAATTTGCGGGAGGCGTTAAAAATGCACCGGGAAGATGATTGAGGTCTGTAAGTTGGTCAGCATTGGGAATACCTATGGCGCGGGCGATCGCTGGAAAGGAAAAAGTTAAGGTATAAGTAACACCTGCCAGAGTTGCCCCTTGATAGGAAGGCATCCAGACAAAAAATGAAGCCCATAATAGCATACCAAAGGTTAACATTACCACAGATTCTGGTATGTCGTGATACCAAGTAGCTTTTTGATACATTTCTGTACTGACAGTAGTTAGGTCTGGACGGAAAACGCGATGATGCCAAGCATGCCATTTATAGAGGGGCGACCAAATATGAGAAACTACATGATAAAGGTCTCGTATGAGTTCGGCAAAAAGTACAGAACCGAGAATTAGACAAGTATTAATTATCCAAGGATTAAGGGAGGAAAATTGCATGGGGTTTACTACTAAATATAGCTACAGTCAGAAGTTAGTAGTCAGTAATCAGTAGGGTCGTTTCGCTGCGCGACATATAAAGCGGAGCTTTGCGTTAGCACATGGCCATTCGCCCCTACATTATTGCTCTGACTAAATTTGAGAGGCGCGAGAATGTCTGCGCCAGTAATAGCAACTTCTATAATTAACAAAATAAGACAAACATATTTTAGGGTAGCACTATTTTCAGTTATCAGTTATCAGTAATTAGTTATGAATTTACAGCATATCAAGTAGGGATGTTACATAGAACGTCCCTACTTTACAGATAATTCTTTTTTCATCTTCTGGCAAAAATCTATAAAATCTTGAAAGGTTTTTAAATGTTCTGGTTCTGATGTTTTCGGANGATGTTACATAGAACGTCCCTACTTTACAGATAATTCTTTTTTCATCTTCTGGCAAAAATCTATAAAATCTTGAAAGGTTTTTAAATGTTCTGGTTCTGATGTAATTCTCTTTTTTAATTGATCTAAATAGGATTGATTTTTAGCCTCTCCTGGATTTTTTTTAGAATAATTAATTTTCTTAGCTCTAAATATTTCCTTGATATATGAAAAGTGAAATTGTGTATGATTATAATCTTGACTATAATTACCCATTAATTCTGGGTCTTTGACGGATACATCATAATATTGTGCATAATCTGAAAGAGGTTTTTCCAGAGGTTGTCTAGAGTCGAACAATTTTCTATTTCCTAATAGCCTAGTTTCGATACATCGGTTTTGAATAATGGAAATAGGCTTAACTTTTCCTAATTTTAAGTGCAGGTCATTTCAGTTAACAGTTATCAGTTAACAGTTATCAGTTAACAGTACCTCTGGCGATCGCCATCGGGATTGAAATACTGAAGTTGATTTTTTTTCATCCCCTTTTAAGGGCAGGGCTGTTTCATTCTTGGTTAAGGTAGAGGGGGAGCAGGGGAGCAGGGAGCAGGGGAGAATTTTTCACCATTTACACGCTAATTTTCCCCAAAGAATATCGAGCAATAATTTTGGTGAAGAAATGGNCAACACTAAAAATAGTCAGTTTTTCGTAACTTTTCCCCAAATTTTTATCGACGTGTCCCCAATTCTCATAAATAATCGATTATTTATTTTACGCCTGAAACATCCCTGGCTTTTAAGGGGAGGCTTTAGACCTTATTTTTTGGTCATTTTTTACAATAAAATCTTCAATTTCTTGTTTTTTACTGGCGACTGTTTCTGCCTCAGTATCAAGACAAATTACCTGGTAATTATATTTGTCTGTTTCTTGGATTTTTTTTATGGCATCGGGAATATATTCGTGAATAATTGAAGGATAACCATGAGCGCTAACTAAACAGTAATTATTATGATTAGCTTGATGATCAAGTTTGACTTTTGTGAGTTCGGGTAGAAGATGTTTTAGCCAAGATTCATAAATTTTTTTCTCTGTACTTCTGCCTTCTAAAAGGAAATAAATATTTATTCTGCTTCTACCTCTTCGGGAGATTCTTCAAGGATATTAATTAGGTCGATAAAACCTTGATATCTAGATGGGGAAATTCCTAATTATTCAGGTTGTTTGACTGTTACGATGTTGCCTTGGCGAGTGACAATTTTCCAATATTTATTTCCGATATTATTGATGATGTATGGATGGTGACTGGTAATAATAAATTCTAGTCTAGGATTTTCTAAGATTAAATCTGTGACACTATCGAGACAATTAACTCCTAAACTCTTTTCAAATTCATCAATTAATATTACGCTGCCTTCGGGAGATAAATATAATTCGCTAATGTACATCAATGTTTTAAACATTCCTGAAGAAATATGTGGTGGTAAAATCCAATTAGATACTCCTTTTTCTTTCAAGGATAAGGCTCTAGACTCTTTTAAAATCTAAATTAATGGTTCATAAATTTTGTCATTGAAATTTAATAGGGATTCTATTTTAATATCTTCTAC
>NZ_LGSU01000992.1 GCF_002260545.1 Hydrocoleum sp. CS-953
CCCGCCCCTACTATTGAACTTATCAGTCAAGTTTGACACTTCCTATAATATTCTCTAGCCATATATTTATATGCAGAAGAAAAGTTAGCTATTATAGAAAAACTTATGAGACAATCTAAACAAACACGACAACCTTTCAAGACTTTCAGGGCGATCGCCTCCCACCCGATGATTTCTTTACTGGTAGTCTGTAGCCTGCTGGTAATAATTGTTTTCTCCCATACCCCAATAGCAACAGCCTCAGCAATTGAAGATGTGGATGATATAGTTATACGCGAATATATCAGTACGATTAAAGAAGGAAGCATTTCTTCTGTCTTTACCATCTTCTTTTTGACTATTGGGCCTCTCAAAATTGTACCTACCTTTGTGAGTCTGACTGCCAATGCTGACGACACACTCCGAAAGAAAATGGCATTTCGTGGGTTTTGGATTTCGACCTTAGTTGTGATGTTGACTGCCCTTTTCGGTATAGGAATACTGGATAAATATGGAATTCCTATTTCAGCTCTAATGATGGCAGCAGGAATTGTACTGTTTTTAGTAGCACTGAGCATGGTAATGGCGCAATATGGCTCGGCGGCTCCGCCCCCATCTCCTCCAGAAAATCCATCCCTTGATTTAGTTGTTACTCCCTTAATTTTTCCGACAATATTGACCCCCTACGGAATTGCCATAGTCATGCTGATCATGTCTATTCTTAAGAAGGTAGCAGGCAATGAAGTTTTGGTTTTGGGAATGNTCCTCCAGAAAATCCATCCCTTGATTTAGTTGTTACTCCCTTAATTTTTCCGACAATATTGACCCCCTACGGAATTGCCATAGTCATGCTGATCATGTCTATTCTTAAGAAGGTAGCAGGCAATGAAGTTTTGGTTTTGGGAATGTTAGTGCTGGTGATGGTACTTAACCTACTTAGTATGCTTTATGCACGTCAAATTCTCAAGGTATTGAAGCCATCAATTCTCAAAGTTATCGGACTGGTGTTAGGGATTATTCAGCTTTCTCTAGCTATTACTTGGATGTTCACAGCTATTAGAATGGAAGCTTTAGTAATTCAAGCAATTCTAACATCCTGAACTTGTAGGGATGTTGAATGCAACGTCCCTATATTGCAATCTCCTGTAACTTGGCGGAATGACAAGAGATTGTTTGATATTTTATAATTATTAAATCCTCCATTTTTTAAGCAATACTTTATGACATTTCCACCTGGTCATTGCGAGCGATAGCGTTTGCGGAGCATTCCGTTAGGAAAGCAATCTCCTGTAACTTGGCGGAATGACAAGGGATTGTTTGATATTTTATAATTATTAAATCACATAACAGCAATACTTTATGACAAAAGAATATTATATTTACATAATGACTAATAAGCGTAACACTGTCCTTTATACAGGTGTAACCAACGATTTAATCAGGAGAGTTTATGAACATAAGTCAAAATTAGTAGAAGGATTTACCAAAAAATATAATATTAATAAATTAGTTTATTTTGAAATGTATGAAAATCCTTCCGAAGCGATCGCTCGTGAAAAACAGATTAAAGCTGGTTCTCGACAGAAAAAAATTAATTTAATTAATAGTATGAATTTGCAGTGGAAAGATTTGTACCTGGAAATAGTTTGAAGTTTGAAATATAATATAAAGTTCTTAAGGAGGCAAAAAACGTATTTCTGTCATTGCGTTAGCGCAGCTTTGCGATAGCAAGCGATAGCGTTTGCGGAGCATTCCGTCAGGAAAGCAATCTCGTGGTATTGGGATTGCTTGGGGGGGTGAAAATTCCCACCATAAACTTGAGCGTGTTTCCCACCCCCCTCGATAGGGACATTTTTACCTCTGCCAAAAAAAGCACTACATAGTCAGTAGTCATTGCGACTGGAACGGAGTGGAAGGTTTGCGGAGCATTCCGGAACGGATAGCAATCTCAGGGCTAAGGCGAGATTGCTTCGGGGGGTNTCATTGCGACTGGAACGGAGTGGAAGGTTTGCGGAGCATTCCGGAACGGATAGCAATCTCAGGGCTAAGGCGAGATTGCTTCGGGGGGTAAAAATTCCCACCAGAGACTTGAGCGTGTTTCCCACCCCCCTCGATAGGGACACTTTCATCTCCTTCTTCCATTCTGACTCCTGTCTCCTGTCTCCTGACTCCTTCTTCCATTCTGTCTCCTGACTCCTGTCTCCTGACTCCTTCTTCTTTTTCCCACCCCCTCGATAGGGACATTTTCCAAAAAAAGCACTCTTTCCTTCAGTAGTCATTGCGACTGCAACGGAGTGGAAGGTTTGCGGAGCATTCCGGAACGGATAGCAATCTCAGGGCTAAGGCGAGATTGCTTCGGGGGGTGAAAATGCCAAGANAACGGAGTGGAAGGTTTGCGGAGCATTCCGGAACGGATAGCAATCTCAGGGCTAAGGCGAGATTGCTTCGGGGGGTGAAAATGCCAAGAATAAACTTGAGCGTGTTTTCCCCCCTCGCAATGACAACCCAGAATTCTGTCTCCTGACTCCTGTCTCCTGACTCCTTCTTCTGACTCCTGACTCCTGTCTCCTGACTCCCAAACGACTAAACTTTCAAACTGTAAATTTTTTGTGTTTCTAAATGTTCCATAACTGTCGATAATTCATTAATTTCAAAACTATGACGTTTCAGTTTTCCTTGTAAGGTAGTCATAGGATCGACACCAGAAGCAATGATAAATTCCAATTTTAAAATATTTTCCCATTGAGCTATTTCTGTTAATACTTTGGCGATCGCCTCCAAATAAGGATTATTTGATTGTTGATACCATTCAGATGTAATTAATGTTGCTTTTTCTAAACCAAAATTAACTATTAAAGGTGCTTGAGCAAAAACCGCTGTTGCCACTGCTCTAGTTTCTTCCCGCAACAGAAAATCATATTCTTTGATTAAACTGCGTAATTTTTCCAAATATTCATAGCGCTGTTGAAACGGATTTTTCAGACTTGCAATATAAGAATTATCGGCAAATTTTCCTTCTGTGTTTTGATAATTCCAATCAATAGCAATTGTCACTAAATAACTGCGTAACAACATATGACCTAATTTTTGCGCCTTAGTCGCCAAATAAGCAGAATTATAATCTGTTGTTTCTATTAACAAAGGAACTCGATCTACTACTTCAATTCCATAACCATTTAAACCTGCTATTTTCCGGGGATTATTTGTAATCAAACGAATNTTCCTTCTGTGTTTTGATAATTCCAATCAATAGCAATTGTCACTAAATAACTGCGTAACAACATATGACCTAATTTTTGCGCCTTAGTCGCCAAATAAGCAGAATTATAATCTGTTGTTTCTATTAACAAAGGAACTCGATCTACTACTTCAATTCCATAACCATTTAAACCTGCTATTTTCCGGGGATTATTTGTAATCAAACGAATTTTCTTCACACCCAAATCATTTAATATTTGCGCTCCCACACCATAGTTGCGTAAATCAGCAGGAAAACCTAATCTTTCATTAGCTTCCACAGTATCTAATCCTATATCTTGCAATGAATAAGCTTTCATTTTATTAATTAAACCTATTCCCCTACCCTCTTGTCGCAAATAGACGACCACTCCCGCACCAGCATTTTCAATCATTTTCATTGCTGCTTGCAGTTGCATTCGACAGTCACAACGGAGGGAACCAAAAGCATCTCCAGTCAGACACTCAGAATGTACCCGCACCATGACATCTTTTTCCGGAAATTCTTCTGGGTTGCCTTTAACAATAGCTACATGTTCCGAATTATTTTGAGTATTGCGGTAAGCATAAATTTGGAACTCACCAAATTGAGAGGGTAACTTAGCAATAGCTTCTCGGTAGACAAAGCGATCGTGTCTGATACAATAACTGATCAGATCAGCAATACTGATCAATTTCAGATTATGAGTTTGAGCATATTCTATTAATTCAGGTAATCTTGCCATCGAACCGTCTGGGTTTTGAATTTCACAAATAACCCCCGCTGGATATAAACCTGCTAATCTAGCTAAGTCAACAGAAGCTTCTGTATGACCTGCTCGTTTTAATACTCCTCCTTCTTTGGCTCGAATGGGGAGATATGACCAGGGCGACGTAAATCTTCCGGTTNCGGTAGACAAAGCGATCGTGTCTGATACAATAACTGATCAGATCAGCAATACTGATCAATTTCAGATTATGAGTTTGAGCATATTCTATTAATTCAGGTAATCTTGCCATCGAACCGTCTGGGTTTTGAATTTCACAAATAACCCCCGCTGGATATAAACCTGCTAATCTAGCTAAGTCAACAGAAGCTTCTGTATGACCTGCTCGTTTTAATACTCCTCCTTCTTTGGCTCGAATGGGGAAGATATGACCAGGGCGACGTAAATCTTCCGGTTTGGTATTAGGGTTAATAACTGCCTGAATAGTATTTGCCCGGTCTTCTGCTGAGATACCTGTAGAAACTCCCAACTGTGGGGAAGCATCAATACTAACAGTAAAAGCTGTTTGGTTACTGTCAGTATTTTTAGTAACCATAAGTGGAATTTCTAATTCATCGAGGCGATCGCCTGTCAATGAGAGACAAATTAGACCTCTAGCTTCTACTGCCATAAAATTAATCATGTCTGGAGTAGCAAATTGAGCTGCACAAATTACATCTCCTTCATTTTCTCGATGTTCATCATCGACTACTACTACAGACTTACCTGCTTTAATGTCTGCTAGTGCAGCATCAATAGAGTCAAATTGAAATTGTTCGTTTGGTTGTTTATTCACAGATAGCTNGAGACAAATTAGACCTCTAGCTTCTACTGCCATAAAATTAATCATGTCTGGAGTAGCAAATTGAGCTGCACAAATTACATCTCCTTCATTTTCTCGATGTTCATCATCGACTACTACTACAGACTTACCTGCTTTAATGTCTGCTAGTGCAGCATCAATAGAGTCAAATTGAAATTGTTCGTTTGGTTGTTTATTCACAGATAGCTTCCCTGGTTTTGTCATTTTTTTTCAAAATATGTTTAAAAGTATACAAATATTATAACGATATACAAAGATTATAGGGTTTCCTAGGCTACGGAAGTATCGTAACGAGAATGAATAAATTAGATAGATAGTTGAGAATATACCTTACTCCGAACTTGAAGACTCTATTAAGTAATAGAGTTTCAGATAGAAAATATCATACAATAATTGGAGGTAAATAATATGAAAGGTAGAACTTTTACAGAACAAGAACGTCAAATACTTGCAGATATTATCGTTCATCGTCGAACAGAATTTGGGGAAAACTTTATTAATGAAGAAATTCCCGATACAAAAATTGAGCGGTTACTTTTAGCTGCTTTACTTGGCCCTTCAGTTGGTTTTTCCCAACCTTGGGAATTTGTAATTATTCGTGACTCATCAATCAAAGCCAAAATCAAGGCATCTTTTGAAAGAGAAAACGAAAAAGCTAAAGAAATCTTTAAAGATAGACCGTTATATAATCATTTTCAATTGGAAGGAATTACCACAACTCCTGTTAATATTGCTGTTTTTTATAAACCCTCACCTAATCCTGTTATGGGTCAAACAAGTATGGAGAAAGTTGGACCCTACAGTGTTTGTCTGGCAATTCAAAATTTGTGGTTAATGGCTAGAGCTGAAAATATAGGTGTGGGTTGGGTAAGTATTTTAGATGAAAAAGAGGTAAAAACTATTCTTAATGCTCCTCCAGAAAATGAATTAATAGCGTATTTATGTTTAGGTTATGTCACAGAGTTCAAAGAACGTCCTTTGCTAGAAATTGTTAACTGGGAAAAGCGTAAATCAAAGGAAGCGGTGATTTATTATGATGGTTATCAAAACAGGGAGTAGGGAGTAGGGAGTAGGGGAGTAGG
>NZ_LGSU01000993.1 GCF_002260545.1 Hydrocoleum sp. CS-953
ATGTTCATTATTCTTCTGTGTACGGACGCCCTTATGCAACGTCCCTCCTCCAGCTAATCAAATATAGCAAGGTTTTTGAGAAATGGTATAATTAATTGAATATCAACTCCTAATTAATAATTATTAACTATTAACTATTAATTATTAATTATTCGGTAACTACCTAAATTTTTTGGTGAGAATATACATTTTTTTCCCACACTCCCCACACCCCCCACACTTCCTATACCATTACTCGAAGACCACCATTAATATTTTAAGATTGCTCACATCTGATTGTTTTTCCTCCTTGCTGAAGAGAATCATTTAAAGCACAGAGTATTCCTACTAAATCAGCACCTACCCAACCAGAAGAAATTTTTGAAGTAGTATTCTGACTAACACAATTTAAAAATTCATTGCACACTTGAGCTAAAGGTTCAGCTTTTTCAACTGCTAAAACTTCCCGACTGACATCTACTGCTTTCCAACGACTGTCCAGATATTCTAAATGACCATGCTGAATAACTAAAGGTTGCTCGGCTGACATTTCATCAAAAATTAATGTTCCTTGACTACCGACTACTCCTAAACGACGTTGTTTATCTGGGTTGAGCCAACACAGATGTAAAAAAGCTTGAAAACCACTAGGATAAGTCAGTTTAGCCATAACTAAATCTGACTGTGGCGGTTGTTGGGGGAGCCAGACTGTACCGTTTGCTTGTACTTCCACAGGTGTTTCCTGTAACCAAGCATTCAAAATACAAATATCGTGAATTGCTAAATCCCAAAGTGCATCAACATCTGGGCGCACTGGTTCAATATGAGTCNGGTTGTTGGGGGAGCCAGACTGTACCGTTTGCTTGTACTTCCACAGGTGTTTCCTGTAACCAAGCATTCAAAATACAAATATCGTGAATTGCTAAATCCCAAAGTGCATCAACATCTGGGCGCACTGGTTCAATATGAGTCCGTGTAGCATAGCCATAACGTAAGTCTCCTAACCTACCTTCTGTAACTATAGTTTTCCCTGCTTGTACAACGGAATTAAATAAGTAAGTGTGATCTATAAAAAGTTGACGTTGTTGTTGTTCGGCTAATTTACATAGTGCAACTGACTCTGAATATTCAAGGGTTAAAGGTTTTTCCGAAAAAACGTGATAACCTTTTTTTAGAGCAGCACTAATAATCTCGTAGTGGGTAGAAGCTGGAGTGGCGATCGCTACTGCTGTAATTCCTGGTAGTTCTANCAACGGAATTAAATAAGTAAGTGTGATCTATAAAAAGTTGACGTTGTTGTTGTTCGGCTAATTTACATAGTGCAACTGACTCTGAATATTCAAGGGTTAAAGGTTTTTCCGAAAAAACGTGATAACCTTTTTTTAGAGCAGCACTAATAATCTCGTAGTGGGTAGAAGCTGGAGTGGCGATCGCTACTGCTGTAATTCCTGGTAGTTCTAATGCTTCTTTCCAACTCTCTATTAAAATGATATCTTTATCTAATTGCAACCGCTCTTGAATTGCTTGTAATTGTTTTGGGTTAGGATCTACTAGAGCAATAACCCGAGATTGAGAATGATTAAGGAAGTTCCGAACTAAGTGAACTCCCCAACGACCTGCACCAAATATAACTATTCCTATTTCCATAAGTTTAAATATAAAAAATTGAGCTGATTTGAATTTGCATTGACTGGTGTTTTAACCCTATCATATTCAGATTAGTATGTCGAATACTATAGCAATATGATTTAAGTTGTGAGATATTGGAGAGTTAAAGGGAAAAGGGAACGGGGAACAGGGAACAGAGAAGAAGAAAAAAATGTATCTTAATTTATAAGATAACTGCTATATTGTATCCTTTTGAGGAACACCTCAATTCTCACAACGGTCTTCTTGATTGCTATAGAGTTTTTCATCTAACTGTTAAAATTTTGATTTGTCAATTTCTGTCAAAGACTTCTGATAAAAGTTAAAATTTAATCTTTTTTCGTCTTCTTTTCCTGTTTTATATTTTCTATTCCCGACTGCTGCAAGAAATCTAAAGCAGACTTGGCTGCGGCTTGCTCTGCAGCTTTAATTGATGGTCCCTTACCTACACCAAGTTTCTTATCTTTAAACCAAACTTCTGCCAAGAAACGTCCACGATCGCCATGAATCTTATTTGCTTCCTGAACTTGATAATTTGGTAGTGTTTTGTAATGACCTTGAGTCCATTCTTGGAGAGCAGCTTTATAGTTTTGGCGGGCAGGATCGCTGCGAATTTCTGCAATTAACTTTTCAAAGTGATAATCTAGCCAAGGGCGGATTAATTCTAAGTTATGGGTGCTTAAATAGAGAGCAGCTAAAACAGCTTCAAAAGAGTCTGCTAGTCGAGACTCTTCTCCAGCTTTATCTCCTGCTGCACTTTTGGATACCAGTAAATAGCGACCCCATCCATATTTATTGGCGATTTGTGCTAGAGAGCGATCGCTAACTAAAATGGAACGAATGGCAGCAAATTCTCCTACAGGACAATGAGGATAATTTTCCAACAGTAACTCGGCAGCGACCAGTCGCACTACTGCATCTCCTACAAACTCTAACTTTTCATAGTTATGTGTTGATGAAACTGTAGAGTGGGTTAAAGCCAAGTCTAGCAAATTCCATTTAATTGCACTATGTTGAGGGAT
This sequence comes from Hydrocoleum sp. CS-953, assembly GCF_002260545.1. Classification (GTDB taxonomy): domain Bacteria; phylum Cyanobacteriota; class Cyanobacteriia; order Cyanobacteriales; family Microcoleaceae; genus Trichodesmium. Next base: position 2,649 of record NZ_LGSU01000993.1, read on the forward strand.
AGATAATTTTTCGACTAAAGATTTAAGTTGCTTTTGGCGTGGATGATATATTTGAGTCATCTAAAACAAAATCGGTAGTTGGGAGATCCGTCAGCTTTAGCTACGGGAGGATATGAGATTTGAGTCATCTAAAAAAAATCAGGGCGTTGCTGAATGATTGTATGATTTTTAGGAGTCAGGAGTCAGGAGTCAGGAGTTAAACCAGCTTTTTTCCTTACTACTAATATTAAGACCATAAGAATTTCATACCTTATTTCACCAATGCCAAAAAAATCAGTAGTTGGGAAACCTTTTATTAATTGATAATGGATGAGGAAAAACACCTCGGCCTTCAGTCGCAGTAACCTTTCAGGCAGGAGAATTATTCTCTCGATTAACGCTAATTTCTGGGGTTCCTGATTTAACGAAGTCAGAAGTCAGAAGTCAGAAGGGGGATTTTGAGCAACCCTCTAAAAACATTTCGCCTTTTAAGGCGGGGTTGCGCGACCCAATTATTTTGATAATTTATATATTATTATACTTGACACATTATGGGTTAACACCTTAACTAATTTGAGGTATCTTTAAAAAGATTAGGTAGAGTCAATCATCAAAATTTTCAACCCTACCCAGTTAAAATTAACCAATAGCTAAACGACCTTCTGCTTGACCAAACCTAACGTAATGTTCTAACCCATTGACAAAAATCCCATTTACCACTGCCTGCGCTACGACAGGGTTATTAGCTAAATAAAATTCTTCCTCAAAAGCAAATTGANTTATTATACTTGACACATTATGGGTTAACACCTTAACTATTTGAGGTATCTTTAAAAAGATTAGGTAGAGTCAATCATCAAAATTTTCAACCCTACCCAGTTAAAATTAACCAATAGCTAAACGACCTTCTGCTTGACCAAACCTAACGTAATGTTCTAACCCATTGACAAAAATCCCATTTACCACTGCCTGCGCTACGACAGGGTTATTAGCTAAATAAAATTCTTCCTCAAAAGCAAATTGAGGCGATCGCCCTTCCGAAAAACCAAACTCTAACCAATGCTCAAACCCACTAATAAATAAACCGTTTGCCAAAGCATTCGCTACACCAGGATTTTCTATTAAATAGAAATTTTCGTTGAAACTCTCAGGAATATTGGGAGGAGGAACAAAGCTCGGAATACCTGGAGAAGAATTATTGGCAGCGAGTTTAGCAACAAAAGCGTCATCTATTATATCTACATTACCAACTTGACTAACTTCCAGAAAAGGTTCTAGAGGAAAAGTCGGGATAGTAAAACCTACAAAATAAGCATTACCAATTTCATCTACTGCAATATCATTACCAAACAGACCAAGATTGTCATTTATTCGGAAGGGAATAGAATATTCTATAACTTGACCATCGTTAGATATTTTACTGACAACAGTATTGGCAAAATCATTGTTGCTGATAATATGACTATTTCCTCCAGCATCAATATCTATACTCTCAATAGACTCGAAGTCTGCTGTACCTAAGTAAGTAGCATATTCAACGAAGCGATCGCTATTAATTTTAATCAATATTCCATCACTTTCTCCTCCACCAAAAGTATTTTGCAAAGCATTAACAGTGGGAAACTGACCTACTGGAGGTACTACTGTATCACCACCAATAATTTGACTACCGGAATTTCCTGCTACATAAATATTACCAAAATCATCTATAGCAATACCATTACCAATATCTCCATCCACGCCGCCATAGTAAGTGGAAAAAATTAGATCACTACCATCACTATTAAGTTGAGTAATAAAAATATCTGCGTCTCCCCCTATAATATTTTGTACTGCATTTATAGTTGGGAAATCAAAGGAACGAGTTTCACCAGTAATATAAGCATTACCATTATTATCAACAGTAATATCCTGACTTATTTCTGTGTCATTTCCACCCAATAAAGTTGAGTAAATTAACTGATTTCCATTGGTAGATATTTTACTGACAAAAGCATCTCGGTTAAATTCGCTAATTAGAGTATTTTGTAGAGCATTTTCAGTAGTCGGAAAATTACCAATTCCAGGAATAGGTTGAATTGGAAAACGGAGTACAGCACCAGTATCTCCTGTTATATAAGCATTGCCATTATTATCTACAGAAATAGCACTGCTAAAATCGTTATCCTGCCCACCTAAATAAGTAGAATAAAGGATATTACTCCCGTCATTAGATAGTTTAACAACAAAAGCATCACCAGAAAATTCACCTCCTCCGTAGGTATTTTGCCAAGCATTTACTGTCGGAAAGTCAATAGAATTAGTATTACCTGTGACGTAAATATCTCCAGTTATATCTACAGCAATATCTGTACCAAAATCTCCACCACTTCCACCTATATATGTGGCATAAATTAGAGTTCCATCAGGGGAATATTTAGCAACAAAAGCATCACCATTTCCAAATTCATCACCTCCACCAAAGCTATTTTGTACAGCATTTGGAGTAATGGGAAAGTCTATAGAGTTGGTACTGCCAGTTATATAAGTATTGCCTTGATTATCAATAGTTATTCCTGTTCCTTCTTCTAAGTTACTACCTCCTATTAAGTCAGAAAATTCTAGACTTGGGTCGTTTGTTGTGGGAAGTTGGGAAGCTTGAATAAAACGATGAGCATTAATTAAAATTTCATCATTATCATTGTTAGGATTATTGGTCTCTGTTATATTCTCAGAAATTTCAGGTAAATTTTCCACCACACTAATTATTTCTAGAGGAATTTCACCTGGTACCTGTAAAAAATCAGGTATTAATGTTGACTCTGAATTTACAAATAATGATTCTTCAGACATAATTTGTACAAATTAAGTTTTAGTTTTGCTTGCAAATTGCGTTAGTTATTCTACAATAAAAATTAGATTTTTTCAACGATTCAATAAATTTGCTTGAGACTCTTTTATCAACCTTAGATAGAATCTCTCTAAATTTTTTTGGGTTGGCTATGTCTATAAGTTGTAGCAGTTTTTCTTTAGTGATATTATTGAAAAATCAAGGTATAAAACCTCTCAACTTATAGAGAAAAAGCGGTTGTTGTTTCCAGGCAGAAGTATAATACCATTTCTCAAAAACCTTGCTATATTTGATTAGGTGGAGGAGGGACGTTGCATAAGGGCGTCCGTACGGGACTGTGGGAGGTGGGGGGAAGGGACGTTGCATAAGGGCGTCCGTACACAGAAGAATAATGAACATTAACTGACTAAT
>NZ_LGSU01000994.1 GCF_002260545.1 Hydrocoleum sp. CS-953
CATGGGCGAGCTTTGAACCACAGCACCATAGTGATAGAAGTATGACAATGTAAGCGGAATGCTCAAAAAGCGGTGCGACCCCGCGACGAAAACAGCTCCGAAAAGAATGAGAATCATAACAGCAGCTACATTTCACTGGTTCTTCTCGGTGTTGTCGCCTGCGTGGGTTCCAACTCCCTGTTGCTCAGCCCGATCCTTTTCGGCCGCATTTTCGCGCATAGGTGACTCATTTCCATCCGTTAATGCCACCTTTTCAGACTCCATCAACAACGGCACCGAATCTCGTAACCGCGCGGTTAACTGCACAGTTGTTGCATCATAAATCTGAGTCACAATCTTAGGATACAAACCTATCCCAATAATTGGTACTAACAAACAGCCAATAATAAACACTTCGCGGGGTTCCGCATCCTTGAGAACTTCGTTTTCTACTAACTTCTTATTCTCAGGACCAAACAAAATTTCTCGCAACATTGACAACAGATAAATTGGAGTCAAAATTACTCCCACTGCTGCCAAGAAAATTACCATAACTTTGAAAGTAGGATTATAAGCATCACTGGTGGCAAAACCAATAAATACCATCACCTCAGCCACAAAACCACTCATTCCTGGTAATGCTAAAGATGCCATCGAACAAGTCGTCCACATAGCGAAAACTTTCTTCATTCTCTTACCGACACCACCCATTTCATCCAAAATCAAAGTATGGGTACGGTCATAAGTAGCTCCCACCAAAAAGAACAAACTCGCTCCAATTAATCCATGGGAAATCATTTGCAGCACAGCTCCACTCATACCAATATCGGTAAAAGAAGCCATACCAATTAACACAAATCCCATGTGAGAAATCGAAGAGTAAGCAATTTTCCGCTTCAGGTTTCGTTGAGCAAACGAAGTCAAAGCAGCATAGACAATATTCACAACCCCCAAAATTACTAATATAGGAGCAAATACTGCATGAGCATCAGGTAACATTCCTGCATTCATCCGCAACAGTGCATAACCACCCATTTTCAGCAGAATTCCTGCCAGTAACATATGAGCAGGTGCTGTTGCTTCTCCATGAGCATCTGGCAACCAAGTATGTAATGGGAAAATTGGCAATTTCACAGCATAAGCAATTAAAAACGCTCCATATAATAACAGTTGCAGATTTATAGCGTAATCTTTCGCAGCAACCGCTCTCATATCAAACGTAACAGTATCGCCATAAAACGCCATTGTTAACGCTGCTATCAAAATAAACAGCGAACCACCTGCTGTATAGAGGATAAACTTAGTTGCTGCATACAACCGTTTTTTGCCTCCCCAGATAGACAGAATTAGGTAAACAGGTACTAATTCCAATTCCCAAACTAGGAAAAATAACAACATATCCTGTACGGCAAATACAGCAATTTGACCGCCGTACATTAACAACATCAAGAAATAAAACAGCTTTGGCTTAAAAGTTACAGGCCATGCTGCCATAATTGCTAGGGTAGTGATAAAGCCAGTTAGGATAATTAATGGCATAGATAAACCATCTGCTCCCACTGACCAATTTAAGTCTAATTGTGGTACCCAAGCGTAACTTTCTACCAGTTGGAGTTCTGGGTTATTAGTGTCGTAACCTGTGTAGAAGGCAGTAGTAATAACAGCAAAATCAATTAATCCAACAATTAAAGCGTACCACCGCACCGTTTTGCCATCTTTATCCGGAATAATCGGAATTAGCAAAGCGGCAACTACTGGAAATAGAATAATTGTAGTTAACCAAGGAAAATCAGCCATAAATCTTTAATTCTTACTTTGAAAATTTTGTCAAGTTATGAGCAGTGAAGTCTTGGAACAATTTCGTTTGAGTAATTATGACTTCTTTTGTTTCCATTTTTGTTGAATTTAGTTTGACAGTTTGCGAGCATCAGCTATCAGTCAGAAGTTATATCAAATTCACTTAATTTATAGTATTGGCATTCGTAGGGGTTTGGTCTCCAAACCCCCACAATATTGAATTGTACCGATACTCTAGAATTTCTAGTATTGACAAAAAATCCAATTCTAGTAGGGGTTTGGTCTCCAAACCCCCACAATATTGAATTGTACCAATACTCTAGAATTTCTAGTATTGACAAAAAATCCAATTCTAGTAGGGGTTTGGTCTCCAAACCCCCACAATATTGAATTGTACCAATACTNTACTCTAGAATTTCTAGTATTGACAAAAAATCCAATTCTAGTAGGGGTTTGGTCTCCAAACCCCCACAATATTGAATTGTACCAATACTATTGAATTTGATATTGTTCATAGAAACATAAAGTCAACAAAGAAAATATTTCCCTAAATACCAGGAGGAAAACCTCTGATAACTGGCTAAATACCAGAGAAAACAACGAAGTCCAAAACTGTCACAAATACAATTTTGGTAAAAACTCCAAGCTTAATAGAGGGTTTGGAGACGAAACCCCTACAATGCCAAACTAAACGCCAGAGAAAAAAACTGCCACAAATACAATTTTGGTAAAAACTCCAAGCTTAATAAAGGGTTTGGAGACCAAAGACCTACAATGCCGAACTAAACACCAGAGAAAAAAACTGCCACAAATACAATTTTGGTAAAAACTCCAAGCTTAATAAAGGGTTTGGAGACCAAACCCCTACAGTTAAACTCCAGAGAAAACAACGAAGCCCAAAACTGCCACAAATACAATTAAGGCATAAAACTGAGCGCGACCATTTTCTAGGTATTTCAAACCTTCCCCACTCAATAGGGTAATAAAACCNAGGGTTTGGAGACCAAACCCCTACAGTTAAACTCCAGAGAAAACAACGAAGCCCAAAACTGCCACAAATACAATTAAGGCATAAAACTGAGCGCGACCATTTTCTAGGTATTTCAAACCTTCCCCACTCAATAGGGTAATAAAACCTGTTAAGTTAACAGCTCCATCAACTACTTTGTAATCTACTTCCAAAACTTGCCGTGCTAGACGACGACTACCTTGAACAAATAGTTTGTCGTTGATATCGTCTAAATACCATTTGTTGAGGGAAAAGTTGTAGAAAGGTTTAATTTTTTGCGCGATCGCACCAGGGTCAATTTTACGACTCAAGTACATCAGCGAAGCAAAAGTAATACCAATCAAAGCGATACCTACAGAGTTACCTGCCATAATTAAAAATTCAGTCAGATCAAACTCTGCTAATTCCTCTAATACCTCTGCTAAAGATTCCCCAGGAGCATAAATAAACTGCTCAAAATAATTAGCAAAAGGCGTTCCCAATAAACCAATAATCATTGAAGGAATAGCTAAAACCATCAATGGTAAAGTCATGGTAATAGGAGACTCATGGGGAGAGTCGCTATGATGATGATCGTGGTCATGGTCATCATGGCTATGTTCTAGTTCATTCGGGTCCATTGCTCCAGGGCCGAAAGCCATAGCAGGAACTGGAGTTGCAGTTGCAGTTCCACCTAATAATTGCTGTTTAATCTCCTCATTGTTACCCCGGAACTCACCCTCAAAAGTAGAGAAATACATCCGGAACATATAAAAAGCAGTCATACCAGCAGTTGCCCAACCAACAAACCACAAAGCGGGATTTGCTGCAAAAGCACTACCAAGAATTTCGTCCTTTGACCAAAAACCAGCAAAAGGAGGAATACCGCAAATTGCCACAGTACCAATTAAAAAGCAAGCAGAGGTAATAGGCATATATTTCCGTAGTCCACCCATTAACCGCATATCTTGAGCCAAAACTGGATCATGGCCAACTACTTCCTCCATACCATGAATCACTGAACCAGAACATAGGAACAGCATTGCTTTGAAGTAAGCGTGAGTCATTAGGTGAAATAGTCCAGCGCTATAAGCACCCACACCCATTGCCATTACCATGTAGCCCAACTGGGAAATGGTTGAATAGGCAAGACCTTTTTTAATGTCATTTTGGGTAATAGCAATTGTTGCCCCAAGGAAAGCTGTAAAAGCTCCTGTCCAGGCAATAATATTCATTACGATTGGCAGATGTTCCAATACTGGATACATCCGCGCCACTAGAAATACACCAGCAGCTACCATTGTCGCTGCGTGGATTAATGCTGAGATAGGAGTAGGGCCTTCCATTGCATCTGGCAGCCAGGTATGTAATGGGAATTGGGCCGACTTGGCTACAGGTCCTAAGAAAATTAAGACACCGAAAAGAGTTGCTAAACCAACACTTAGAGCGCCTGTTTCTACAAGCTGCTCCAAGCGAACGCCCATTACTTCAAATTCAAAGCTACCTGTGGCCCAATAAATACCTAGCATCCCCAGTAACAAACCAAAGTCACCGACGCGGTTGACAACAAAAGCTTTTTGACAAGCCTCGGCTGCTGCTTTACGGTCATACCAGAAACCAATCAGTAGGTAGGAAGATACACCAACAAGTTCCCAGAATATATAAATTTGGACTAGGTTTGGAGAGACTACTAGACCTAACATTGAAGAGCTAAATAGGCTCAAGTACGCATAGAAGCGGACATATCCAGGGTCGTGAGCCATATAACCATCGGTGTAGACCATTACCAAGAAGGCAANGCTGCTGCTTTACGGTCATACCAGAAACCAATCAGTAGGTAGGAAGATACACCAACAAGTTCCCAGAATATATAAATTTGGACTAGGTTTGGAGAGACTACTAGACCTAACATTGAAGAGCTAAATAGGCTCAAGTACGCATAGAAGCGGACATATCCAGGGTCGTGAGCCATATAACCATCGGTGTAGACCATTACCAAGAAGGCAACAGTAGTCACGATGACTAACATTAGGGCAGTCAAGTGATCGATGGTATAGCCCATACTGAGCCTGAAGTCACCTGCTGCTGCCCACTCAAACATTTGAGTATAGGTTTCATGGCCATTTATTTGACTCCAGAGCAAGGCAAAGGAGAGAACCATTGCAGTTCCTAACAGGGAGACGATGAAGATAGCGACTCTCTGTCGTAAATTACTGGTGGCTTGACTATAGGAAATTAGCCCTAAGCCGACTACCATTGCTCCAAGTAGGGGCAATACTGGTATCAGCCAGGCATATTGATAAAGTCCTTCCATGATTTATGGTTACTTTATAATTCTTTACTAACGTGGGCAAAACTAATAAGCATTCTTACATAGACTTTCTTGGGATAGGCTCTAAAGATCGATTTTTTTAAAAGTTATTGAGGTTTAAAAGTCAAAAGTCAAAAGTCAAAAGTCAAAAGTTGATATTGAGGGGTTGAATTTTGACGAATATCATATTTATTGAACTTTGTCAAAAAAAACTTTAGAATTGACTCGTAATAGACTGGCACACCTGGCGTTGTGGTTACTTACTCAATCTATAGAACCCATTTGGTATCTCCAAAAAATAGATCGGAGGGATAAGAAATTGATAATTTATGGGTAATAATTGATTTGATGATTGGATGAGTGGGAGATATCTAATACATCCCATCTCCCCACCTCCCCACCTCCCCATCTCCCCCTCTACTTTTAAATAGATACCAAATGGCTTCCATAAGCCCAGAGATATACTAGAAAAAATACCTAAAGCTTTCATGGCATTTAAACTTCTATCCCTCAGCCTGGGTAAAATGTTTAGTCAACTCCCTCTAAAAACTGTTCTGATAGTGCCGTTTGTTCTGCAAATCCTTGGTACTTTTGGATTACTAGGGCTAACTACTGAAGCCAAATAATTGGACAAAATTGGACAAATATTAATAAATATTGAATAAATACTGATTATCTGCTATCATAAATTAAAATTAGGTGAAAAAATAAAAGACTTTTTTTCATGGTTTACCAGTTCAAATGCAATCAATCAAGACCAAGTTAAAAGTTAACAATTACCAAAAAACAATACT
>NZ_LGSU01000995.1 GCF_002260545.1 Hydrocoleum sp. CS-953
AAAAACATGAACTTTTTCCACAAAAACAACAAATCCGCAAAAATTACTAATCCCAAATTTATATTAATACCAATTTTGTTAATCATAATAGGTTACTTAGGTAACTACTTCAAAATACATTTGTTTTTTGGGGTAGATTTTCTTTTCGGTAGTATAGCAAGCTTAATAGTAGTTTATTTCTATGGAACTAAATGGGGTACTTTAGCTGCCTTGATTGCTAGTACCCACACATACTTTTTATGGAATCATCCTTATGCAATTATTATTTTTACTCTAGAAGTAATGTTTGTCGGAGTAATGTTAAATCGGCGGGGTTATAAAAATATGGTATTGCTAGATGGAATATACTGGATTGTTCTGGGGATGCCTTTAGTGGTATTATTTTATAGATTTGTGTTAGATTTCAGTCAAACACAAACCCTGTTACTCATCTTGAAGCAATCAGTTAATGGCTTCTTTAATGCCTTAATTGCTAACTTAATTATCACTTATTTACCAATACATAAATTAGCTGGTTTTCCCAGAGAAAAAAAATACTCTTCATTTCAACAAACTATCTTTAATTTGTTAATGGCATTTATTTTATTTCCAGCTTTAATACTCACCATATTTAATGGTCAACATATACTGGATACTATTGAAAACGATATTCAAAAAGAACTCAATGTTGCAAAAGCACCTCTAGCAAATAACTTAAAATATTGGTATCAACAACATCTCAATGCTATAGCAGAATTAGCAAAAATAGGAACTCAAACACCAGATTCGGAAAGAGATAGTTTACAAAAAAGTATATCAGTAATTCAAAAAACATTCCCCTCTTTTCTGAAAATTTATGTCACTGATGTTAGTGGTGACATAATTGCTACTCAACCAGAATTTAATGAAGTTGGAGAATCAATGTTTAACTTAAACATATCTGATAAATATAATCTCAAGGAGATAGCAAAAAAACTAGAACCAGAAATTACAGATGTTCATAGAGATAAAGCTTCTATTACACCCCATGTTGGTATCGCAATACCAGTAGTCAGAAATAATCAGTTTGCAGGAATTGCTTATGGTTCTCTAGACTTAAGTCAAGTTAGTAAATTTCTGAAACTAAATACCCAAGTAAATGGAACAGAAGGAATAGAAGCAATACTTGTGGATGGTGACAACTATATAATTGCGGATAGTCGTTCCGGAGTAACTATTCAAGAAAAATTAGACTTACAGGAAACAGGAAATATCTACTACAATGGAGATATTTTTAAGTGGCAACCAAAAACACCAGGAATGCCAAAAATGAAACGGTGGAAACAATCATTCTATGGAGTCAAGGTCAAAATTAGTCCTGATATTTCCTGGTCTTTATATATCAAGCAAGCAACAGCACCCTATATTGAGTATTTAGATAGGAGCTACATTAAAAATCTAGCTACAATGCAAGTAATAGCAATCTTAGGATTAATCACATCAATCTTACTTAGCAAAAGATTAGTAGCACCGATGTTAAAACTGGCACAGGTAACTACAGACTTACCTCAAAAACTTGTGTCAGAATCAGTTCCTACAGATTTGCCACAGAGTAGAATTGCAGAGATTAATACCCTTACTGTCAACTTTCAGTTAATGGCAGTAGCACTACAGGAAAAATTTATAGAAATCAACCACACAAATGCAACCTTAGAAAAACGAGTTGCAGAAAGAACTGAGGAACTCAACAAAAAAAATGAAGCTTTAAGTGCAGAAATTATCCAGCGTCGTCGGATAGAATCCATTTTAAGCGATCGCGAAGAACGCTATGAACTTGCGGTATCAGGTACAAACGATGGTATCTGGGATTGGAATATACACACAAATGAAGTTTATTACTCACCCACATGGATGAGAATTCTGGGTTACGAAGACAACCCACTTCCTCATATATATTCTACTTGGGCAGATAATGTACATCCAGATGATTTAGAAGTAGCGCTCAAAGACATACAAGCACATTTAGAAGGAAAAACAGAGCTTTATGAGAATACCCATCGGATTAAACATCAGGATAGACATTATGTATGGATATTTGCTAAAGGTAAATGTATTCGTGACAAGCAAAATAAACCCTCTCGCCTTGTTGGCACAATAACGGACATTACAGGAAAGAAACAAGCAGAAGATGAATTGAGAATTGCTAAAGAAGAAGCAGAAATTGCCAACCGGTCTAAGAGTGAATTCCTCGCAACAATGAGCCACGAAATTCGTACTCCCATGAATGCAGTTATTGGGATGACGGGTTTACTCTTAGATACATCACTTAACCCACAACAGCTAGATTTTGTAGAAGTTATCCGCAACAGTGGGGATGCTTTGTTGATCTTAATTAATGATATTCTTGACTTCTCAAAAATTGAGTCTGACAAATTAGAGTTAGAGGAACAACCCTTTAATCTCCGAACCTGCATAGAAGAATGTCTAGATTTATTAGCGCCAAGGGCAACAGAGAAAAAGTTAGAGCTAGCTTATCTAATAGATCGACAAACTCCTGAAGTTATAGTCGGAGATATAACTCGCTTACGCCAAGTGTTAGTTAATCTTCTCAGCAATGGGGTTAAGTTTACAGAGACTGGGGAAGTTGTTGTATCTGTCACCGCTTCACCTCAAAACCTAGACTTAAACTCTTCTGAAAATCGGCATTGCCCCATTCCCAATCAAACAGAATGTACTCAACCAAATACTCCCTGTCCTATTTTCTACACAATACAATTCGCAGTTAAAGATACTGGTATTGGTATTCCACGCGATCGCCGAAATCGTCTATTTAAGCCTTTTAGTCAAGTTGATGCTTCTACAACTCGTTACTACGGTGGTACGGGATTGGGATTAGCTATCAGCAAGCGGTTAACTGAAATTATGGGAGGAACAATGTGGGTAGAGAGTGAACTAGGAGTTGGTTCCACTTTTTTCTTTACGATAGTATCTCCTGCTGTTCCTAGTAGTTCATGTCTTGAGCAGGAGAATGGAACTGAAAAATTATTAGAAAATAAACATTTGTTAATCGTTGATGACAATGCTACGAATAGGGAAGTGCTGACACTTCAATCAGAATCCCTGGGTATGAGGTCTCAAGCTATAGCTAGTGGGGAAGAAGCAATAAATGTACTACAGTCAGGGGATAAATTTGATGTTGCTATTTTAGATGTACAAATGCCTGGAATGGATGGCATAACTCTAGCTAGGGAAATTCGTAAACTTGGCAGTTGTCAGGATTTACCCATAGTTTTTCTGAGTTCTTTAGCTCAAGAATTATCAAATACCAAGGCTAATATAAATGCTACTACTTATCTAAATAAGCCAATTAAACAATCTCAAATTGAGAAAGTGTTAGTAGGAATATTTAAAGGAAATATAGTTGATAGTGCGCAAAAATTAAAAATTGAATCAAATATCAAGCTAGCAGAAACATTACCTTTGAAAATTCTCTTAGCTGAAGATAATGTCGTTAACCAAAAAGTCGCAATTAATATTCTGAAAAATTTAGGATATCGAGCTGATATTGCAGCAAATGGTTTAGAGGTATTAGCTGCCTTACATCGTCAGTCTTATGATGTGGTATTGATGGATGTACAAATGCCAGAAATGGATGGTTTGACTGCTACACGCCAAATCTGTGCTGAATGGGCAAAAGATGAACGCCCCTGTATTGTTGCTATGACTGCTAATGCTATGCAAGGCGATCGTGAAAAATGTCTAAATGCTGGTATGGATGACTATATTGCTAAACCAGTTCGCCGAGAAGCATTGAGTACGGCTTTAAGTAAATGTGGTCTCTCAGCAACAGAAACAATAGTCAAGCAGGAAAAAGCACCTGCGCCAGAATCAGAAATAGTGATTGATAAAGCAGTATTGGAGGAGTTGAAGGAAATGGCAGGATACGACCCCGAAATGGTCGTGGAAATAATTAATTGCTATCTGGAAGATACACCCAAACTTTTAAATGAAATTACTCAAGCAATTGAAAAAGAGCAGGCAGAATTGCTACAAAAATCTGCTCACACCATGAAGTCTAGTAGTGCTTCTGTCGGTGCCACAAACCTATCTCAGCTTTGCAAGGAATTAGAATCTATTGGACGTGGGGGAGCTACGGAAGGCACAGATGTGATTTTATCTCAGGTTAAGGCAGAATATGAGCGGGTTGAGAATGCTTTACGAGATGAACTTCAGGCTTATATGTAGAAATTATCCTGGGTGTATTTTGAGTTAATTTGGGTGTTGGTGATGCGTGGCTATGATTTTTCTGGCATTCTAGAAACCGGCTTTGTATTAGATGCTGATAAATAGTGAAATTTGTCTCCAACAAACCCGGTTTCTTATAACAGTTTAGATTTCATAGCTCGGTTCACCAACGCCTGAGTTAATTTGTAGCAAAGATTATCTATCAAACTTATATTATAGGCAACTAAAGACAAATTTAGTATAATACTTATTATATATAAACACCCATTATGATTACTCTGAGTAGCTACCACATAACCGAAATCCTCTACCAAGGGACAAGAACTGCAGTTTATCGAGGGACGCGCAATAAAAATAACCAACCTGTTATTATCAAAGTATTGCGCAATAAATCCCCCAAATTTAATGAACTCCTACAATTTCACAACCAAATTGACTATTACGATCGCTCTATTGCTAAAGCTCAGGAAAATGAGTACATTCCAAGCAGCAATATCCCTAGAAAATGCTCGACTTTATCAACAAGCTCAACAAGCATTAAAAGATTTACAACAAGCACAATTACAAATTGTTCAAAGCGAAAAAATGTCAGCATTAGGTAATTTAGTTGCTGGTGTAGCACATGAAATGAATAATCCTGTTGGCTTTATTTGTAATGGTCTTGAGCAAACTCAACCCATCATTATAGATATTATTGAACACCTACAACTATATCAAGAAACTTTTTCCCAACCAAGTGAGGAAATTATTACACACGCAGATGAAATCGACTTGGATTATAGTCTAGAATATTTGCCCAAAATTATAGATGCAATGGTTATGGCAGCGGACAGATTGAAAAATATTAGTGTTAGTTTAGGAACCTTCTCCCGTGCGGATACAGAGCATAAAGTAAAGTTTAATATTCATGATGGGCTAGATAGTACCATTTTAATTCTCAAACATCGTCTTAAAGCTAACACAAAACGTCCAGAAATTGAAGTTATTACTGAGTATGGTGATTTACCACAAGTTGATTGTTTTCCAGGTAAGTTAAATCAGGTATTTATGAATATTTTGGCAAATGCTATAGATGCTTTAGATGAGTCTAATTACGGACTTAGCTTTGAGGATATTGAAGGAAAACCCAATAAAATTATGATTAAAACTATAGCTGAAAATGAACAAGTAAAAATATCAATTAGTGATAATGGTAAAGGGATGAGTCAAGAGGTGCAAGCACGAATTTTTGACCATTTATTTACTACTAAAAGAGTTTGTCAAGGTACAGGTTTGGGATTAGCGATCGCTCAACAAATTGTTGAAGAAAAACATGAGGGTTGCCTAGAAGTAGAGTCGGAGTTGGGTACAGGTACGTCCTTTTATATCCAATTGCCAATGAAGCGATTCTCTAGTATTAGTGAACAAAGGGATGAATATGTGTACAGAAGGTAAATCTCTTCTTTTACCGAAATAATTAATCATTAAACAATTAAATAATTAGATAATTCACGCCTTGAAGCCTCCCCTTTCAAGGGGAAAAAAACGGTCGTTTGCGGAGCATTCCGTCAGGATGGGATGGCGAGGTTTCCCGCTCTTGCAGAGCCGCTTCGCTAACGCCATATCCAATCGACCAAGAGAAATAAATATTTTCCTTATTTGTCAATCCTCTCCCTAAAAGGGAGAGGTAATTATCAAT
>NZ_LGSU01000996.1 GCF_002260545.1 Hydrocoleum sp. CS-953
GATCTTGTCCAACAAAAGTATATTTGGCTCCAATTGCCTTGTTTGCGGTTCCTCCACAGGGGTCTTCTTCTCGTTCCTTATTTCCAGTAGCTATTAGCTATCAAAAGACTACTATTAGTGAGGAGTGGGTGTTGTTTACACCACTAGATGCTGATGAACCTTGGATGAGTGCCAAAAATATTGTACAAATGGCTGATTCTAATTATCACGAATTGATTTCCCATTTAGGTCGAACTCATTTAGTAGTTGAACCTTTTATTGTACCGACCTACAATTTGCCAGAAAATCATCCTTTGAGAAATCTGCTGACTCCCCATTTCGAGGGAACTGTTTTGATTAATTACGGTGCCCACTCTCTTTTAGTTGCTCCTGGAGAAGCAGTAGATTCACTTTTAGCTAGCAATATCGGAGCCGATCAATCTTTGGCTGCAAAAGGTTCTCAGAGTTATTTATTTAATTTTAATGCTATTAATTTTCCCCAAACCTTAGTCGATCGTGGAGTGAATAATTCTGATACTTTACCTATCTATCCTTATAGAGATGACGGTCAATTAATTTGGGATGCTATTTATAACTGGGTTAATGATTATTTGTCTATCTACTATACCAGTGATGATGTCATTGTAGNGCTGCAAAAGGTTCTCAGAGTTATTTATTTAATTTTAATGCTATTAATTTTCCCCAAACCTTAGTCGATCGTGGAGTGAATAATTCTGATACTTTACCTATCTATCCTTATAGAGATGACGGTCAATTAATTTGGGATGCTATTTATAACTGGGTTAATGATTATTTGTCTATCTACTATACCAGTGATGATGTCATTGTAGCGGATAAGGACTTACAAGATTGGGGAGCTACTTTGGTTTCCTTAGACGGAGGACGAGTAGAAAATTTTGGAGAAGATAGTCAGGGACAAATTAAAACCCGAGATTATTTAGTTAAAGCGGTCTCTACGATTATTTTTATCGGTAGTGCGCAACACGCGGCAGTTAATTTTTCCCAGAAAACTTATATGATGTATGTCCCAGGATTTCCTTTAGCACGTTATCTGATGCCCCCGACTAGCACTGAAGATCGGGAAAGTTTTATGCAGGGACTACCTTCCTTAAGTCAAGCTCTAGAACAAATTAATACCCTTTACTTACTTGGTTCAGTTAACCATACGAAACTAGGCAATTATTATGCATCTGCTTTCCCGGAAAATCAGGAATTACAATTGGCTTTGAACAAATTTAAAGAAAGTTTGAATGCAGCAGCGACTATTATTAATCAAAGGAATCAAAGTCCTGAGCGTTTGATGCCTTACGAGTTTATGCTCCCAGAGAATATTCCCCAAAGTATCAATATTTAGGAGTAAATATTAGACATCTCTAGAAAAGAGGGAGTAGGTAGTAGGGGGAAATAATTGATGTATCTAGCCCGATAATTGATTTTCTTTTTTATTATTGGAGATGTCTAATATTGGTTGTAGTAGGGCTGAAGCCCTATCTATCTTATATCATGTTCGGATAATTAGGTATAAATAAAATATTTGGTTTGGATAGGATATATTTTAATTTTTCTCCTACTCCCTGACTCTCTTAGTATCTTAATTATCAGTGTTCAACCGGACATGGTATTACTTATGGCTAGAGCAATACTACAAGCTTTAATAATAAGTGATAACTGAAATGACTGAACCAAATGATGTTAAATCCCCAACACCTAATTCTGAACAGTCAGCTCAACCGACTGAAGATGTAAAAACAGAGTCAAAAACAGACTCTTGGCAAAATCGTCTTGGTGGAATTTGGCATGATACCAGCAACCGTTTAATGAAGCTTTTCCCTGTAGATAAGGCAGCACAAACAATAATGCAATGGTTTACTGTGGATGAAGCTCAAGTTGCCGAAATATTAGAAAAAGTTCGCGCCGAGCTTCCTACCACTGAAGCAATATTAATTGGTANCAGTCAGCTCAACCGACTGAAGATGTAAAAACAGAGTCAAAAACAGACTCTTGGCAAAATCGTCTTGGTGGAATTTGGCATGATACCAGCAACCGTTTAATGAAGCTTTTCCCTGTAGATAAGGCAGCACAAACAATAATGCAATGGTTTACTGTGGATGAAGCTCAAGTTGCCGAAATATTAGAAAAAGTTCGCGCCGAGCTTCCTACCACTGAAGCAATATTAATTGGTAAACCGCAAACAGGTAAAAGTTCCATAGTACGAGGTTTAACAGGAGTTTCACCAGAAATAATTGGTCAAGGTTTTCGCCCCCATACTCAACACACCCAACGTTATGCTTATCCTTCTGACGATCTGCCATTGTTAATTTTTACGGATACTGTGGGGTTGGGGGATGTGAAACAGGAAATTCCGGTTATTATTAATGAACTTTTGGGAGAGTTGCAGCAGGAAAGCAACCGGGCTAGAATTTTGATTTTGACTGTAAAAATTAATGATTTTGCTACGGATACTTTACGACAGGTAGCACAACAGTTGCGAGCGGAATATCCAAATATTCCTTGTTTATTAGCAGTAACTTGTTTGCATGAGGTTTATCCTAACCCCACTGACGATCATCCCGAATATCCTCCAGAATTTGAGGAAGTTAACCGTCCTTTTGCTGCTATTGAGGCAGATTTTGGCAAATTGTATAATAGCTCTGTTTTGCTTGATTTCACCTTGGAAGAGGATGGCTATAACCCAGTATTTTATGGTTTAGAAGCTTTTAGAGATAGTTTAGCAGAGTTGCTACCGGAAGCAGAGGCACGAACAATTTATCAATTATTAGACGAAGAAGCAACCAAACAATTAGGCAATATTTACCGAGATGTTGGGAGGCGTTACATTTTATCATTTACTATTATGGCAGCTACGGTGGCAGCAGTACCTCTACCTTTTGCCACAATGCCAGTTTTGACAGCGTTGCAAGTGTCGATGGTAGGTTTATTGGGAAATTTGTATGGGCAAACAATTTCTCCTTCTCAAGCAGGTGGGGTTGTTAGTGCTATTGGTGGGGGTTTTGTCGCTCAAGCAGTGGGGCGAGAGTTGATTAAATTTGTGCCTGGGTTTGGGAGCGCCATTGCTGCTTCTTGGGCAGCAACTTATACTTGGGCGTTGGGTGAAAGTGCTTGTGTTTATTTTGGAGATTTGATGGGAGGGAAAAAGCCAGATCCGGAGAAAATTCAGGGAGTGATGCAGGAGGCGTTTGAGTCGGCGAAAGAGAGGTTTAGAAGTTAGAATTCAGAATTTAGAATTTAGAATTCAGAATTTAGAAGTTATATCAAATCCGGTAGTATCGGTAGAATTCAAGGCCGTAGGGGTTTGGTCTCCAAACCCTCCATAAACTAGGAGTTTTCGCTCTTTTCTGATGGTAGAATTATATCACTTCCGTTGCCCAGCGNGTAGGGGTTTGGTCTCCAAACCCTCCATAAACTAGGAGTTTTCGCTCTTTTCTGATGGTAGAATTATATCACTTCCGTTGCCCAGCGGACATGATATTAGAAGTAATTAATGACGAAAGTTGCATACATAAATAGTGCAGCGAAATTATATATGTTCAGGACTTATACCAATTCCCATGCATTAACGCTATACTTGGATAAAACTTCAATTATTAAGTAATTAAACTAAGATAATTACTTTTTTGTTAGAAAAGAGCAATTTTAGCATTAATTATTCTTGTTTGTAGGGACGCCCTTATGCAACGTCCCTACCTCCCCTACTCCCCTACTTCAATCAAATATAGAAAAGTTTTTGAGAAATGGTATTACGCAGAGGTACTACATATAGAGTTAAAAAACTATAACGTTATAGTTTTGAACGCTATAGAGATGGTTTTTGCGTAAGTCCTATATGTTGTTTGAGAGTTAACTGTAGGGGTTTGGTCTCCAAACTCCCACAACTCTACAGCGGAAGTCAGAAGTCAGAAGTAATATTATGTCCGGTTGAATAGCTATAAATAAGAAGGGAGGAGTCAGGAGTCAGGAGTCAGGAGTCAGGAGGGAAGAGAGGAAAAAGAAAGTATAAAAAGGAGAACGTTTTTTTATCACTAATTATCCGGACATAATATAATATCATCTTCAGATAACCAGTGATAAAAAAGTTTTTGCTTGACAGACTTTAATGATAACTATTCAACCCGACATGATATAATTGATGTTTTTCTGAGAGGAGTAACAATTGTTTCAATTCAAACTCAAACAGCATTGCGTAAAGCATTAATATCTGAACCACAAATTGCNTCACTAATTATCCGGACATAATATAATATCATCTTCAGATAACCAGTGATAAAAAAGTTTTTGCTTGACAGACTTTAATGATAACTATTCAACCCGACATGATATAATTGATGTTTTTCTGAGAGGAGTAACAATTGTTTCAATTCAAACTCAAACAGCATTGCGTAAAGCATTAATATCTGAACCACAAATTGCCTCTAAATTCTCAGTAATTTTCTCAATTTCCCAATCCCACCATTTAATTTCCAACAACTCTTTAATAATAGCTTCTTCAAATCTTTTCCTAATTTCTTTAGCAGGATTTCCACCCACAATACTGTATGGTTCAACATTCTTTGTTACTACAGATTTTGTCGCAATAATCGCTCCATTTCCTACTTGAATACCAGGCATAATTGTCGCTCCATAACCAATCCAAACATCATTACCAATAATAGTATTACCTTTGTATGGCCAAGAGTTAGGCATGGCTTTTTCCCAACCATTTTCAAACACAGGAAATGGATAATTTGTAAACCAGTCAGTCCGATGATTTCCACCATTCATAATAAATTTTACATCAGAAGCAATAGAGCAGAATTTACCAATAATTAATTTATCTCCTATAAAGTCAAAATGATAGAGAACATTCCGCTCAAAATTCTCTGGATTCTCAAAATCATCATAGTAGGTATAGTCTCCCACAATAATGTTAGGATTATTAATAATATTTTTTAAATAAACTAATCGAGTTTGATTAGGTATTGGATATTTCAGATTAGGGTCAGGACCGTTATTCATAATGTTGAAAATAAGGAAGAAGGAAGAAGGAGGAAGGAAGAAGGAAGGAAAAGATTGATTGAGAGAGCAATTTCAAATCAAAAATTTGGATAATAAAAATAAAGAGCAGTTGATATTAAATCTAGTAGAATCGGTGTTATTCAGTATTTAAAGATAAGAATAGGGGCGAATAGCCATTCGCCCCTACCCATTGCATAACTCTTGACTCAACCAAATTATTTAACTAAAGTAATAATTTACTTCAACACATACTTACTCAGTACCGCATATACTTCATTAATATTCACTGAACGATTAAATTCATGGCTAATTGGTTCTGACTCACTACCCACCCAAATTTTTAATTCTGCATCTAAGTCAAAATGCCCTGCACTTTCTTTGGAAAATTTAGTAATTTTTGAATAAGGAATAGAAAGAAACTCAATTTTATGCCCACTTACTCCTTGTTTATCTACCAAAATTAAACGCTTATTAGTAAACACAAACATATCCCGAATAATCTGGTAAGCTTTTTCAATTTGTTCTCCATCTACTAAAATTTCATTGAATAACTTATCTAGTTTTTTAGAATCAACATTAAGTTCGGAAGCATTGCCGAGCAAACCACTAATTAAACGCATATTTTACTCCTTTTAATATTATCAATATTTAATAAGCTTGACTATCAAATCATTGAGCCGAACATTATTTTTATCCTCTATTCTATTTTAACAAACCTAGTGGCGCTACGCGGAAGTTAAAAGCCTGAAAGGTTGCGAGGCGACAGCCGTGGGAATCTCAAAAGTCAAAAGTATTGGTTAGTAAGGCTTTTAGGATTTTGTAACTGGTTAGTTATTTACGCTATCCTGCACTAGGCATCATATTAAGTT
>NZ_LGSU01000997.1 GCF_002260545.1 Hydrocoleum sp. CS-953
GAGTAGGGGAGTAGGGGAGTAGGGGAGTAGGGGCTTAGATTCTACCTTTTTCCTCTATATCTATTTCTCCATCTCCGCCAATTCAGCAATTCAGCAATTCAGATTCCTAACTCAAGAGCCAAAAACCCTCACCTTTGTAAAGATACGCTTAGGGCTTCTATACCAATTTTATCAACTTAGGCTACGCTACTTATCTGATACTTTATGTGAAATAATTTCCTGAAATTACTGTAGTGTCAAAGTTTTGCACCCCAAAAAATATTAATGCATAACTTTTGTACGGGCGAATGACCATTAGCCCCTACGACTTCCGTGAAACAGTATTACTGCGGTATTCCCTGACCTAGTACCAATGCAAACACAAGGGCAAAGACAGCAAAGCCCTCCACAATGGCAGCGGGGGCCAGAGCCAGACCAAAGATTTCCGGTTTGTCTTTAGCTGCAGCGATCGCCGAGGCACAGGCCAGACCTTGGTAAACAGCGGTAAAGAGAAACGCTAAACCCGCTCCCAGTCCAATGCCAAATAGACCGCCAGCAGCTTCCGGTGCGATCGTAGGGCGATTGAGGGCAAACATAACCACAATCCCATAAATGGACATGGAAGAAGGCAAAGCCGAAAGTCCCACAAAGCGACCATAGCCACCCTTGAGTTCTATCATCGCACCAATAGCTGCCTGTCCTGCAATGGTACAACCGATGGCACTGCCGATCGCTCCTAAGCCAACGGCAGAGTATAACCCGAACCATCCCAACAGAATTACAAATTCATCCATTAGCTATGCTCCTTTTTTGTAAAGGCATGAAATGGGTATCCTTCCTCTGAAAGACCCCAGTTAAAAAACTCAATCACATTCAGACGTACACCATGAACAAAACAGGCTAAGATAGCCATACCTAAATTTATAGAATGACCGAGCAATAGAATCAGCAGACCGACCAATAGCCCTAGCATCGGCATCCCCTCCATTACCTGTTGTGCCAAGGTATTGAAGGTAACTGCGAGAGAACCACTGGCAAGTCCCAGAGCAAAAAGTCGCAGATAACTCAAGACATCCCCGAAGAGCTTGGTAATTTCCGTCAATGCACCGAATCCATCGACCAGTCGCAAGGGAAATTTTTGGCTACTACCGAGAATAGCACCCAAAAAGACCACAAAGAACCCACCTGCCAACAGACCAATAGCCAAGTTCTGCCAGCCCAATATTACCCAAGTAAAGCCACCGAAGATAACTGAAATCCAGCCGATCGGCTTGGCTTTATCCGGAAACCCGATGGCACGATAAGCAACAACAGCGTTGGCAAAAGCCAAATGCAGACAGCCAATGGCGATTGAAAGCTGCATCATCCCATCAAAGTTTTGGAGATTCAACACATTTAGGGGAGCTAACAACGACCCCTTCGCAGGTGCAACACCAAAATAACTCCCGACCATCACTCCATAAATGACTGACGCAGTTAGAATCACTACAGCATAGATGCGAGTGCTTCTGCCACTAGCACTTTGTCCCATCCCCTTCCAGAAATAGATCAGCCCTACCCACAACAACAGTGCATAACCTGCATCAGCCAGAATCATGGCAAAAAACAGGGCAAAGGAGAAGAAAACAATAGTTGAGGGGTCCCAAGTCCGATAACCGGGAGTCTCATAAAAGGTAACTAGGGCTTCTCCTCCTTTCAAGGTGGGTGGATTTTCCATCAGCGTTGGTGGTGTTTCGTCTGGTTGAGGAGGTTCGGCCAGGAATGCTAGTCCCTCCCGCTCGGAAAACAGTTCTAGTTGCTTTAAGTTTCGCTTGGGCATCCAACCCTGAACTAAGAAGAAGCCGTCCTCTTCTTTCGTTTGCCCGCTCGCCTCTTGTAGAACTGCCTGATCTTCGGCACGAACTAAATTTTTAGACAGCAAAAATATCCAGCGACTCAGGGCTTCTTGCTCTGCCCGAATTTCATCTAGCTCAATTTCCACCTGTTCTAACTGGCGTTGTAGTTCCTCTGGAGAAACTGAACCAGCGCGAGTGCGGGGGACAGGTAGAACATTTGAGGGTGGTTCTTCTTTGGCGATGATCACCAGATAGACATTGAGATGATCCTCTCCTACTATCTGCCAGGGAAGTTCAATCTCCCGAATATGTTTAGCTTTTGTGTGGGGCACTTGGTAAAACCAAAGTTGGTAGCCACTCAACTCATCTAAGTCTGGTAAGGTGAAGTTGCCCCAAGGTTCCAGGTTTTTGAGTCGATTAGTGAGGAAAAGGTGTTTGTCTTCTGCCTCTCTCTGGTTTTGCTTATTAACCTGTACCTCTACTAAGAACTGATCAAGATCGAACTGTGCCTCATCCCGCACTTGGTGTCGCCGTCGTGGGACATCCATAATATACTGTAGGGCTTTTTGAGCATCTTCATAGCGATCGCTTGACCCAAATTCCGTTTCTTTGGGTGGCGGTTGCAGAGGAATGAGGTGCATACAGCCTAATGTCTGCAAGCCTTCGAGTACCTTGGGCTTGTCAATTCCTAACCCAAAAACCGTAACTTTGTTTAAGGTGATAATACTCATCCTGCTTGCTTCTCCTTCTTTCGTTTAGCTAACTTGGAGTTAACAACACCTGCTCGTTCCGCATCGGCTAAATATATCTGAATTTTTTTAATATTAGCCTTGGTCTGAGGAATGAGAACTTTGTCAAACAGATTAAACCTTTGGGTAATTACTCGTTCCGCTTGATGGAGTAACTTGACTCGCTGCTGTCCTACCTGTAGTTCGATTTCCGCTTCTAGGGCAACTCGCAATAATTCAACCAAACGATCGACCCAAAATGGTTTGCCCAGAAGTGCATAATCATCTACCTCTATTTTAATTTGGTTAATTTTTGGTAGCCAAGTTCCCATGACATTTTCTTGTGCCAGATCGACTCCCGTAACTTTCACCAGACCTTTGAGATTGATTGAATCATTAGAGATCATGGGTAACTCCTTGGCGATCGCTGATTGTAGTTCCTCTAGTTGCTGTTGAGTTTGGGCAATTTTTTCCCTAGCTTTGGCTCGTTCGGCACTAATTTGGCGACGTTTGAGGTCTAGGGAAGGTAAAACATTCTCAAAGGTCTTGAGTTTTTGTTTCTGTTTAGTCAGAGATGCTTTGGTTAAGGAGAGTCTAGCCATTTCAGCTCAATCCTCATTAGGTAAGAAAATTAGGCGTTGGTGATTTGAGGTATGAAATTCAACTGGTGGTCATTTCAGTTATCAGTTAGTAGTGACACTTTCCGTTCCGGAATGCTCCGCAAACGCGAAGTGTCAGTACATCAGTTATTAGTAACATCTGGCTGTTTGCGCAGCATGACCTAGGAAACCCAGAGGTTTTAAGTCATGAAGTTTTATCTTTTCATCCCCTTAAAAGGTGAGGCTTTGAACCTCTTTTTTTGGTAAATTTCAAGCCCAAACAAGAGTAGAAATTATACCTATTTCTTCCTAAACTAAGTTACCGAAAAACTCCTTTCTGACTCCTGTGAAATTATACATTTATTCAGCAACGCCGAAAATTAGTATTTCTGCGGGATGAAATGCCTTTCTTGAGAAGAAAGCCGATCATCATACTTGTTGTCCATATTCCGCTCTCCTAGTTTGACTTTTTTTGGGGTTACGTCTTCATAAGAAATCAAACTGAGGAAATGGGAGATACAATTAAGACGGGCGCGTTTTTTGTCATCTGCTGGAACAATATACCAGGGTGCATGATCGGTATCAGTGGCAAGAAACATATCATCCCTTGCCTCGGAATAATCATACCAACGTCGGTATGATTCTAGATCCATCGGGCTTAACTTCCAGATTTTACGCGGATCATCAATACGGTCTTTAAAACGCTGTTCTTGCTCTTCCATACTGGTATCTAACCAATACTTAATCAGTTGAATTCCTGAGTCTACAAGGGCATTTTCAAAAGCAGGTGTATATTGCAGAAAGCGCACATATTGTTGCTTTGTACAAAAGCCCATCACTCGCTCTACTCCAGCACGATTATACCAACTGCGGTCAAAAATTACAATTTCTCCAGCCGCCGGGAAATGTTGAATATAGCGTTGGAAATACAATTGGGTTTTTTCCCGTTCTGAAGGAGTTGGTAAAGCAATAACGCGGAATACCCGGGAGCTAACCCGTTCCGTTAGTCGCTTGATGATACCGCCTTTTCCGGCTGCATCTCGCCCTTCAAATACAACGATAATTCTTAGTCCTTTTTCTTGCACCCAGTATTGTAATTTAACCAGTTCGCCATGAAGCTTAGTTAATTCAGTTTCGTATTCTTTGTTCGACAGTTTTGGATGCTTGTCTGAAGAATTTTTGTGTTCTTTTTTCATGGAATTATTTCTCCATGGGACAGACTATTTGGCTACACTTTTAGACTCTAGTTTTTTGGGAAAATATTTATTGATGAGTGCCTGTTTCATCAATAATTCCTGGGGTTCAAAACACTCTGATAAGGTCTGCCAAGCCAGATCGAGTGCTTGTTCCAAGGCCAGAGAAACATTAATATCCATAAATCTTGTTTGGAACAATTCACCAAATTTTAATAACTTATGATCATATTCAGATAAATCAAAAGCCATGGCCTGTTTTTGTTCGGCATCCGTAGCACCAGAGTAAAAGCGAATCATAGTATTCATAATTTGACCATGATCTTCACGAGTTACTTTCCCAATCACATTTTGTTTTAGTCGGGACAGGGAACCAAAAGGGTCAAGTTTACCATCATGCAAGTAGAATTGTCCCTCAGTAATGTAACCTGTGTTATCAGGAACAGGGTGAGTCACATCATCTCCTGGCATGGTGGTCACGGTAAGCACAGTCACCGATCCCCCTTGGGCGTAGTCGGCTGCTTTTTCATAGCGTCGAGCTAGTTGGGAATATAAATCTCCTGGATAACCTCGGTTAGCAGGTACTTGATCCATGGAAATACTAATTTCTTTGAGGGCATCAGCAAAGGCCGTCATATCTGACAGTAGGACTAAAACCCGCTTACCTTCTTCTACGGCAAAGTGTTCTGCCACTGCTAATGCCATGTCTGGAATCAACATCCGTTCCACGATCGGATCGGAAGCCAGATTAACAAACATCACCGTCCGCGAAAACACCCCTGCATCTTCAAAGGCTTGACGAAAGAAATAATAGTCATCGAAAATTAACCCTAGCCCCCCAAAAACCACAATATCTGCATCAGCTTGAACCCCAATACGAGCTAGAAAGGGGTTAAAGGGTTCCCCTGAAACCGAGAAAATAGGGATCTTTTGGCTTTCCACCAGACAGTTAAAAATATCGATCATGGGAACATTGGTGCGGATCATCTTTGAGGCCAAGATGCGCCGCATGGGATTAACTGATGGCCCACCAATGGTAACTTTGGGATCTTGTGACAATTCTGGCCCACCGTCTATAGGTTCTCCGGTTCCTCGAAACACCCTTCCTAGAATATTCTCTGAATAGGTTACTTTCATCGGATGACCCAGAAAACTTACGGATGAATCGGTTGAAATCCCTTTAGTACCTTTAAACACCTGGAGAGCAACAGTATCTTCTTTAAGGTTAATAACTTGAGCTAAAGAGAGGCTCCCATCACTATTCTCTACTACGGCCAAGTCCCCGAAGCGTGGGCTATTCTCTTGCTGGTGGGCAGTATCAGGAACTTGAACGCGGATAATGTCGCCGATAATCTCCAAAATTTTGGAATAACGAACAAGTGCTTGTAGCATGAGATGATTTCTTTCAATTAATGAAAGTCTAACCTGTCTTTATATTAATTCCTCAAGTAGTAGTATGAGAAAATTTACTGACCAATTGTATCAATTTTTAATATTTGAAAATAAGAATATAAATTAAAATAAAATAGATATTACTTTGGCAAAAAAGAAGTCAGAATTCAGATCACTG
>NZ_LGSU01000998.1 GCF_002260545.1 Hydrocoleum sp. CS-953
GGATATAGCAATCCACCCTTATTTTGTAATATAGCAATATGATTTGAGTTGTGAGATATTAGAGACTTTTAGGGAACATTTAACTGGGAACAGGAAACAGAGAAGAAGGAAAAAACGAATATATATGAATATGATAACTGCTATATTCTCTCCTTTTAAGGAACAGTAAAATTCTCACATCTGATTCCTGATTGCTATATTTATCATAGGGGTTTGGTCTCCAAACCTAACCAAAGATGGGATTTAGAAACCAAACCCCTAAAGTTTTGTTTCCACAAATCATTTAGGATTAGTATATGACTAATGGATAGAGAGGAAATTATTAAATTAGCAGGATAAAAACTAAAAACATTACCAGGAAATGAATTCGATTTATTAACAATTTCCCAACCAATTTCGTCTGATGCTGCTCTGAATATTACAAAAGTAATCTCTAAACTTTCTCCACTGCTAGGAAACTTAATTTCATTTCACATAACTGAGTTTTTAAATGCTCAGAATGAATTTAATAAATTTGGTAAATAGAAACGTCAAGACCCTGGTTTTCCAGATACTATTTTTGAAGGTAAAATAACTCCTATTCCTGGACTTGAAATTAAGACTTAGTTTCCTCTAGCTACAGAAATAACTGCTCGTTTTAAAGATAGTCAAAACTATTTTCAATGATGACAATATATATGTTGTTTTGCTCCGCTGGCTTCCTAGCAATTTAATATATGTAAAACCCTATATTTTAGACATTTGCATAGTCTCTGCTAGGTCTGTAGCAGAAACTCGTGACAACCATTATCATAACCCGCCAGACTATCTAGTTTTACAACCAGAAGATACTCAAAAACGGACAAAAAATTTACAACAAACTAACACTAATGGTGATAAATGGCAGGGTAATAATTCTCAATTTCAAGCAGCTCAACAAATTGTCAAAAGTTGGGGAAATGAAAGTAAATATTATCAACCTACAAGAGAATATCAAAAATTATTGCGACAGCTAATTAATCTTTTTCCATATAGATTAGATACTAATTTTGCCAAAATAGATAGGATAGTTCACCCTGAAATAGAAAGCTTCAAAGAAAAAGTCCTAGAAAAAGATATAAAGGGTATATCTATTAGCGAATGGGCAAAATTACTCGGTAGTAAAAATACAGAAAAAACTAAGTTAACTCTTCAAGAAAGGTTATTTATTACAGATATTAACCCTGACGATATTATTCTTTAGCTCTCTGAACACCATAAAAAAAAGTAAGTCCAATCTATCTCTCAAGCAAATGCCTTACGACCTAAATTTTTAGCAGCAATAGAAGCAGTACATAATCCTCCAAAAGGTTCCCATACAACATCTCCAAAATCGCTAGGCTCTTGAAGAAGGTGGAATTGAATTTATCCCAAACAATGGTGGAGGGGTAGGTGTCCGCTTTCGTTAAAATCAGCAGTTATAATCAAGCTGCTTTAATTTCTAACAAATATTTATCACCTCTGGTATTACCAACGCCAAAAATCTAGTAGATAATTTTTACTTGACTTTATATTCAACTGTTGCGCAACAGTTGATTAAATATTCAATTTAACTTTGATAAATGCAGGACTTACGCTGAGACAATATATATAGGGTTTGCTGAAAAAGTCTTTTTTAAGGAGTAGGGGAGCAGGGGAGCAGTAGGGACGTTGCATACAACATCCTTACGGGAGTAATTTTTTTGCCCAACTCTTCCCCAAAATGCTAAATTTTTGAGCGAAATCAACTGAAAACCAGGCACTTTTTTAGAGCCTAAAAATACTCAAACCTTTATATATCAATACTTAGATATTTAATCAGCAAGCCCTATACTATATAGTCTTAAAAAACTATAGCGCTATAGATATGTAGTGTTTAAAACTCAAAAATGCTTAAATCCTAAATTGGTTCAACTCCAGCAAAAATTCTGGGGGAGTTAGTATTTGTTTTATTTCCCGATAATTTCTAGAGCTAAATAGGGTTTGCTGAAAAAGTATGAGTGGTCAGGGTAGGAGTCAGGAGTCAGGAGTCAGGAGTCAGGAGTCAGAATAAATGGGAGTTATAGAGGAGCTAGCAGGAAGAATAGTCCCTTGATTTTTCTGCTGTAGTGAGTATTAAAGGCTCACTTTTTAAACCTGAATGACCTAAAACTTACACTTTTTAAGAACCTAAAAAGGCTAAAACGTTTATCTGTCAATACTTTGAGGTTTAATCAGCAAGCCCTAAATAGAAAATAAAGAAGGTTGACAAGGACTAAACGAAAGACGGTGCTGAGGCGACACCCCGTAATTTACGATTCCTTGTTTATGCTTTTGCGTACCATAACCTTTATTTTTAGTCAAGTCATAAACAGGATATTTTTTAGCTAAACGCATAATCAAAGTATCACGCCAAACCTTAGCCACAATACTCGCAGCAGCGATCGCCAAACATTTACTATCCCCCTTAACAATAGTCCTTTGAGGTATCAGTAAATCTCTAATTTCTTGATTCCCATCAACCAGAACCAAATCAGGCTTAGGTTGCAGCTGCATAACAGCCCGCTTCATCGCCAATAAAGAAGCTTGCAGAATATTCAAGCGGTCAATCTCTCGAACAGAAGCCATACCAATCTTACAATCCAAAGCCACGGCCAAAATTTGAGTCGCCAAGTGACACCGACGCTTTTCTGCCAACCTTTTACTATCTTTCACCCCACTACTAGCCAAATCATCCAAAACCTCCTCTGACAAAATTACCGCTGCTGCCACCACAGGCCCAAATAATGCCCCACGCCCCACTTCATCAACACCAGCAGTTAGAAGAGAGGATGGATAATCAATCAACTCAGAACAAGTCATAAGTACCATTTAAAAAAGTTTGCTACAAATTCTTAGCATTCAGGACTCATTTCAGTTATCGTTTAGCCTTCTAGGTCGTAACTGCCTCTTGACTCCTGGGTCGGAGCTAGGCTTTTTCGTATAGGGAATGCTCCGCAAACATGTCGCCGAGCGTTAACGAAGTTGTGCGGAACGCTAAACACTACCTCCGGCTATCCAAGGGGAGGCTATTGTCCTTATTTTTTTGTTCAGACAAATGATCTGCTGTCTTAAAAAAGAAGTCCTTTCTACAGTTGTGAATCTTTTCGTGTACCAACCCAATTTGTTTTTTTGATTTTCAGCCAGCTTAGTGAATCTTTCTTATTATTTTTTAGTTTCCCTTCTCGCAATTTCAGCTTGCCTTCAGACTTTTTGAAGAATTTCTGTTCCTGGATGAATTCACTTTAGCTGGTTGCTAAAAACTTTTCGAGTCCCAAGTTTACACCAATGACATAGCCATGAGGTATCACATCAGGTACATCAACATTATTAGAAAATTTTTCCCTTATTCTTCTGTAACTGCCGAAGAACGACGGCGACGGCGACGAATTGGCCCAGAATCATCAGAGTCATTGCTATCTGAGTTTATCTCAACATCTGAATCAATCAACTCTGACTCGTAATTATCATTTTCCTCATCACCATCAAAATCATCAGCTTGCTCCAAAGACACCGATGAATCAAAATTATCTAATTCCTGAGCATCTTCTTCTTCTTCGTAATCTACTACCGATTCAACTTCTACATCTTCTTCCTTTTCTGTCGTTGTTTTTCTCAAATTACCCTCCCCTGGTTTCTTAATAGAGATAATTGCCGACTTGGGATTTTTCACTGCTCCCTCCTCTAAAAGTGTTATTGGAGAAATACCCATCAAAGCATAGACATCCTGCTCATCAGACGTCATTTCTACTGTCACTATCTCTTGAGGTTCAGTCACAGGTCTAATTATTTCTCTTCCTGACCGTCGATTAGGAGTCGTAAGTGGATATCCCTCGGAAAGGATAGGATACTCCATTCCCGACCCTAACTCCCTTTCCTGTAATTCCAAAGCCTCATCCTGCATAGTTTCACCTACTCCTACCCTACGGCGACGACGGCGACGGGTAGACTCCTGATAACTAGGATGATTCAATAATTCTAAATCTGAGCCATTATTAGCAAGCTCCACTTCTTGATATCCCTGTGTCATTTCTAAAGAAGGGTTTTGGGCTGCACTAACTAAAGGTGGAGGAGCAACAGTCACAGGTCTGTTTGGTTCCTCAACATCTGGAGTCCGAGTAACTACAGGCACATTAACCTCCGCGACCGAAACTTCTGGCTCACCCGGTAAATGAACCAAATGTCCCAACCCATTACAGCTAGGACAAGTACGACCAAAAAGCTCATATATATTTTGACCCTGCCGTTTACGAGTCAACTCAACTAAGCCCAATTCTGACAACTGAGCTATCTGAGGTCTAGCCTTATCAGCCCTGAGAACCTGATTAAAATGCTCCAGAACTTGCAATTGGTCTCGCCGTGAGTCCATATCAATAAAATCAACAATAATAACTCCCGCAATGTTACGCAGGCGTAGTTGACGAGCTATTTCCGTAGCTGCCTCACAATTTGTCCAAAGTACCGTTTCCCTTGCTGTAGCAGAACGTGTGAAAGAACCAGAGTTGACATCTATAACAGTTAACGCTTCAGTAGGTTGGATAATCACATAACCACCAGAAGGTAAATCTACTCTTGGTCTGAGAGCTTCTCGAATAGCTGCATTCACCCGGAAGTATTCTAGGACAGGAATCCGATCGCTATGATGGTCAATCAAAACTTGTAATGGTTTGCCCCCACTCCAGTTCAGCAAATGTTGCTTAACTCGCTTCACTCCCTCACTAGAGTCCACCACAATCCGATTCACATCGGTACTATACATATCTCGTAACACCCTTTGAATAAAATCATTATCACGATTTAGTAGTGCCGGCGCCCTGTTAGAATTAGCCTCAATTTGGATAGTTTCCCATTGTTGCTGCAAAACCTCTAAATCTTCTATAACCGCTTCTTCCTCCATACCCTCTGCTTCAGTACGGACTAATAGACCCATACCCGCTGGTTTAATTAAAATTGCCAAGGCTCTAAGGCGACTTCGCTCATTCTCAGAACGGATACGTCGAGATAAATTTACACCCCGCCCATAAGGCATTAAAACCAAATAACGGCCTGGTAGAGTTACATTTCCTGTTAAACGTGGCCCTTTTGTCCCAGTAGGTTCCTTCATTACTTGCACTAGGACTTTTTGTTGAGGTGTCAGTAATTCAGTAATTGCACCAGAAGAGCGCTTCAATCGCAATGGCCCTAGATCGCTAACATGAATAAATCCATTACGTTCAGGATCTCCAATATTCACAAAAGCTGCATCTATTCCAGGTAATACATTTTCCACAACTCCTAGATATATGTCGCTGACTTGATGGCTGCCTTTAGCAACAACAAGTTCTTGTATTTGGTCTTCAGAAAATACAGCAGCGATTCTTTGCTGCTCGGCGATAATTATTTGCTTCGGCATTCAATTTCCTCCTGTACAGACTTGTTAACCAAGCCCTTCCCTTTCTAAGACCCCGCTCTTAAGGGCGAGGTTTAAACAAAAATGTGGCGTTGTCAATTAAGTCACCTTTGGTTTTATGTAGGTTACTTATAATGTTGGATATTAATTGCTTTGCTGTGTGAATTTTAAACTTCGGTTTTTTGGATAATACTTAAGTCTGGTGTTGAGCTTTTTCCGTTTCATTTCACCCTTACCAAGCTGAATATTTCCATCAACTTGTACAGACTTGGTTACTCAGCAACTACTAAAATTATCAACAACAAAACTAATCCAACCTTTTCTACAAAACTTGATATTTGGCATCAATTCTAACAACTTAGAATGATATATTCTTTTCAGTTCCGGAATGCTCCGCAAACAGGAACTTCTAACTAGAGCAATTAATAGAATTAATTATCAGGATGATATCCTCTCAACTTAACTAATTAATTATAAGTTTTAATTCCCATCTGACTATTTC
>NZ_LGSU01000999.1 GCF_002260545.1 Hydrocoleum sp. CS-953
GATTTGTTCCATATTATGAGTTTTGGTATTATCTGAACCATATTGAATTTTAACTAGATTTTTCCAGAGTAACTTCCTTAAGTATAGAATCTCATAAAGAATTTTCCTCAGATTTCTCTGATGTAACTTCCTCTAGTTTAGACTTTCCATTAACCTCAAG
The DNA here is from genome assembly GCF_002260545.1 of Hydrocoleum sp. CS-953. Lineage (GTDB taxonomy): Bacteria > Cyanobacteriota > Cyanobacteriia > Cyanobacteriales > Microcoleaceae > Trichodesmium. The sequence continues at coordinate 161 of NZ_LGSU01000999.1, forward strand.
ATTTTGATGATTTTTTTGTTCACTTTGTAGCTTTCTAACTAAATTTATTTCTGCCTGAAAATCAATATAGTGGGGTAACTTTAAATGTTGTACAAAACCTTGAGCTTCAACGTTATCTGAATGATACAAAACAAACTCTGGGTCTTGAGCAGGTCCTTCAATTTCTTCTCCTAATTCTTTAGCTTGCATCGCCCGATCTACTAACGCCATCGACATTGCTTTTCGTTCGTTATAACCAAAGGTTAAACCATAACCACGGGTAAATTGTGGAGGTTTTTCCTTACTACCTTTAAACATATTTACATTCTCTGCTTCAGTAATAGTAATATCGGCGATCGCTATTTCAAAACCTAATTCTTCTGGAAAAATAACTACTTCAACTTCTCCCATTTTTATCTCTCCAGCAAAAGGATGATTTCTACCATAACCTCTCTGAGTTGAATATCCTAAACTCAGCAAAAAACCTTCATCTGCACGAGCTAAATTTTGTAATCTTGCATCTCTTTCTGCGGGTAATTTGAGTGGTTGTCGAGTTAAGTCAAATGGTTGCTTATCATCCTCTGACTTTTCTTCACCAACTAACCCTTCTTTTTCTAAAGTAGTCATTACTTTCGGGAAGTTTTCTTCTATGTTTAAATTTTTGTTTTTACATGATGTAGGTGTGTTGCCTTCCGCAGCTAATTTAAAGTCTAAAAGGCGATGAATATAATCAAAAGTTGGTCCTAAATATTGACCTCCGGGAATGTCTTTAAAGATAGCAGAAATTCTCCGTTGAATTTTCATTTTAGTTGTATCTAATGGTTGACTATAATAAAGTCTTGGTAAAGTAGTTCGATATGCTCTTAATAAAAATATTGCCTCTACTAAATCACCCCAAGATTGTTTAATTGCTAAGGCAGCTAAGTCTGGGTCGTACAAACTTCCTTCACACATAACTCGGTTAACTGCGAGGGTAAGTTGTTGTTTGATTTGCTCTAGGTTTAATTCGGGAATATTAGGGTCGCCCCGCCTTAATTCTTGCAGTAGTGTTTCGGCATTTTTAATTGCTTTTTCTCCGCCTTTTACTGCTACATAAGCCATATTTTTTTTACCTCAGATTTTGCTTTTACTGTAAGCATTTAGCTATTAGCTAGTCAGCTCTCAGCTATGATAGAAATTGATTAGCTATAATATTAACAATTTATAGGACTTACGCAAAGAAACCCAGTTTCTATATACATTATGAAAAAACCTAGTTTCTGGGTTCACCCGTGTAAGTCCTGAATTTGTCAATTAGCTCAATTAACTATCGTTAATAGTGAGATAGTTTTAACTAAAATTGTGCGTTACGAGAGATTTTCAAATGGTAATTATAGCTTAAATTGTAATAGTGGAATTTCTCTTCCCCATGCGTATAGAGCAATAGTAATTTCATTTTCTCAAGCACCTAGGAGATGGAGGTGAGTAGCGGAAAATTCCCACTATTGCGTATAGAGCAATAGTAATTTCATTTTCTCAAGCACCTAGGAGATGGAGGTGAATAGGGAAATTTCTCTTCCCCATGCGTATAAAGCAATAGTAATTTCATTTTCTGAAGCTCCTGCGAGATGGAGGTGAGTAGTGGAATTTCTCTTCTATTGCGTATAGAGCAATAGTAATTTCATTTTCTGAAGCTCCTGGAAGATGTAGGTGAGTAGTGGAAATTTCTCTTCTATTGCGTATAGAGCAACAATAGTTTCATTCTCTGAAGCTCCTGCAAGATGGAGGTGAATAGTGAGAATTTTCCAACTATTGCGTATAGAGCAATAGTAATTTCATTTTCTGAAGCTCCTGCGAGATGGAGGTGAGTAGTGAGAATTTTCCAACTATTGCGTATAGAGCAACAATAGTTTCATTCTCTGAAGCTCCTGCAAGATGGAGGTGAATAGTGAGAATTTTCCGACTATTACCTATAGAGTCAGAATAATTTCATTTTCTGAAGCTCCTGCAAGATGGAGGTGAATAGTGAGAATTTTCCAACTATTGCCTATAGAGCAATAGTTAATTCATTTTCTGAAGCTCCTGGAAGATGGAGGTGAATAGTGAGAATTTTCCGACTATTACCTATAGAGTCAGAATAATTTCATTTTCTCAAGCACCTAGGAGATGGAGATGAGTAGTGAAATTTCTCTTCCCCATGCGTATAGAGCAATAGTTAATTCATTTCGTGAAGCTCCTGGAAGATGGAGATGAGTAGTGAGAATTTCTCTTCCCCATGCGTATAGAGCAATAGTTAATTCATTTTCTGAAGCACCTGAGAGATGGAGATGAGTAGTGGAATTTTCCCACTATTACCTATAGAGCAATAGTAATTTCATTTTCTGAAGCATCTGCTAGATGGAGGTGAGTAGTGAAATTTTCTGACTACTTATCACTTTCAATATTTTGAAATTTTTGTTGTTCTCGGTAAACCAATTACTGTATTCTTAACAAAGAAAAATATATCTATTCCCAAAGGATAATTTTTAACATTAGTTTCCCATTCTGACCAGAAAAACTCCGGTAAACCAGGGATAGAAATTGTTGTTTCTGCTAAAATTCCCGGTCCGGTTAATATTACTTTTTCCCCTGATTCTAAATCTAATCCTTGCACAAATAAAGTAGTTGATTTTTCTGGTTCTTCTGCTGTTCCAGAATTAAAATTTTCAAAGTTAGGAATAGAATTAATATTCTTAATTATCGCAAAATCTGCAAGTTGAGAATTATCAGTAAAACTACACCCTGTATGAAACAATAACCAAGCTTTTACATCTCCATCAAAATCTGAACTTAACCAAACTTTTGTTTCTAAATCTAACATTGTTAAACAGGCAGCAGCAGAACCTATATTTAAGTCTGATGGTGGAGTTAAATTGATATTAATTTCTTGCTGTTTTCCTGGATAAGATAAAGCATTGAGTAGTGCCCGAAAAGTTGTTTGAGAATCATCTACAATATCTGAAAAACCTGGTAGTTTTGTAACCATAGAAAAATATTTAGAATAGTTTTCATTATCAATTATCCATTATCAATTATCAATTGACTTCATTCATCTCCTCTTCTAAGGGTAAAGAAATTAACTTTTGTCGCCTCTGTTTGAGATTCTTGAACTTCTTTTTTGCGTTTTGCCTCTGCTTGAAGAAATTCAATAACTATAGACTGCACAATATCATGCCATTCTGGAATTTGCATCAAACCATCACACAATGCAGCAAGTTCCGCATGACGATACGATCGCCCTCCCACATAACCAAAACCTATAACCTCCTCTATCTTTACAGTACAGCGAGTAATAGTCATCTCTCCTAGATTAAAAATTTGTCCCGTACCTCCAGCGCGGCCTCGTACCATTGTTAGACCTATTTCTGGTGGCCTGATAAAACTGTATTCAGGTAAAGTCCCTATTTCTGCTATTTTTGCCTCCAACTGGTTTAAATTACTCTTGGCCAGGGTTGCCATCCACCTTTGTCGCGTTTCAGTTTGAATTTCCATATCATACCTTTAGACCAACGTTGGATAATTTACTCATTCTCTAGATATAAATCTAAAAAGTATTTAATGTTACGATATAATAAAATGGTGATTATACCGGAAACCTTTTCCTTATAATCCCTATCTACAGTATTTCTTAATGAAAACTGTAGGTATTGAAAATTGTTATTGTAATCCCTACCTAACTGTATTTTCAATTAGGAATGTGGGTATTTTCGATTTTGAGTTTTTGATTTATTGACCAAGGTGAATTTATGCCATTTTCAATCGATACAGCCCGCAATATTTTCCCTAACACTTTATCTGCTGATGCAGTGCCAGCTACCATTGCCAGATTTAATCAGTTAAGTGCTGAAGACCAATTAGCTCTCATTTGGTTCGCCTACCTGGAAATGGGTAAGACAATTACAATTGCTGCTCCAGGAGCTGCTAATATGCAGCTTGCAGAAATAACCATGAATGAGATTAAGAAAATGAGTTTCCAAGAGCAAACTCAAGTAATGTGCGACTTGACTAACCATGCTGATACTCCAATTTGTCGTACTTATGCTACTTGGTCTCCAAACATTAAGTTGGGCTTTTGGTATCAGCTTGGAGAATGGATGAATCAAGGACTTGTTGCTCCTATTCCAGAGGGATATAAACTTTCTGCCAATGCTTCTGCTGTATTAGGAACTATTCAAGGATTGGACTCTGGTCAGCAAATCACAGTTTTACGAAATTCTGTGATTAATATGGGATTTGATGTGAAAAACTTAGGTAACTATACTAGGGTGTCTGAGCCTGTTGTTGCACCAAAAGATATGGCACAGCGAACTGAAGTAACTATTCAAGGTATTGATAATCCTACTGTCTTGAATTATATGAATAACTTGAATGCCAATGACTTTAATGCACTGATTGAGTTATTCACTCCTGATGGTGGACTTCAGCCTCCTTTCCGCAGACCAATTGTGGGTAAAGATGCTGTTTTACGTTTTTTCCAAGAAGAATGTCAAAACCTCAAGTTAATTCCAGAGCAAGGAATTTCTGAACCGGCTGATGATGGTTATACTCAGATTAAAGTTACTGGTAAATGTCAGACTCCCTGGTTTGGTGCTGGTGTGGGTATGAATATTGCTTGGAGATTTTTGCTTAATCCAGAAGGTAAAATCTTTTTTGTGGCGATCGACTTATTAGCTTCTCCTAAAGAGTTGTTAAATTTGGCTCGGTAGAAATAGGTTTTTTAACTAGCTATCAGCTTTTCCTTACGGAATGCTGCGCAAACAGCATTTAGCTGTCAGCTAAAAATTCGAGGGTTTAAGTCCTCCACAAGAGTTTGAAAAAATTAGTGGTGCGTGTTAATGGGGGNTCTTTTTTGTGGCGATCGACTTATTAGCTTCTCCTAAAGAGTTGTTAAATTTGGCTCGGTAGAAATAGGTTTTTTAACTAGCTATCAGCTTTTCCTTACGGAATGCTGCGCAAACAGCATTTAGCTGTCAGCTAAAAATTCGAGGGTTTAAGTCCTCCACAAGAGTTTGAAAAAATTAGTGGTGCGTGTTAATGGGGGTTTGAATCCTCCATTATATACCAAGAATAAGCTGACTGCTGATAGCTGAGTGCTGACTGCTACTTCAACATTTGAAGCTAATTTTAGCAAAGTTATTTAACCTACGAAAACTAAAAATCAATAAATTTTAAAGAGCGCTTCTCAAACGGAGCGCTTTTTTGTTTGAAAATATAAAGGTCTATATGTTATGATTAAGAATCACATAAAAAATCATAATCAAAATACATTTTTTAATAAAGATGATGCAGATTACTAATATTGAGTGGTCTACAACAGAAGAAAAGATTGCTCAATCAGCTTTGGAAAAAGCTAAGGAACGAGAAATAAATGCTTTAATGGCAACGGTACGCCAACAAGCAAGTGGAATTCAAGAGTTTAATGACTTATGGCGTCTGCATGATTTTCTCAGCGCGAGAAGATATGATTTAGATGGAAAGTATGACTCCAGAAATGCAACTGTAATTTTTTCTCTTGCTGGTTTAGTCAAAGAGGGATGGTTGAACATTACTGAGCTAGAAGGTTTGGATCAAGAAAAGATTACAAAAGTATCTGCTATGACTAGGATGATCTAACTAATATTCTATCTTAAAGATATATGTAAATGAAGGGCGGGTTTTGAAATGAGTTTTGCTCCTTTAGTCTAAACCTGTCCTTAGATTTATACCATTTCTCAAAAACTTTTCAACTTGTGTCTTGAGTGGGGGAGTAGGGG